>NZ_AJTQ01000133.1 GCF_000262345.1 Streptomyces xiaopingdaonensis
GGGCTTCGTCGAGAACGGCCAGGCGGCGCTCGACCTCGGCGGGTACGGGCCGGCGGTCGGCCACGAGCCACGGCAACCCGGCAGCGGCCTCGGCGAAGGCGCGGACGGACGCCCCGTCGCGCGGAACGGTGCGCAGCAGGTACCAGGTGCGCCGCACCGCGGCCGGAAGCGGACGCCGCAGCCAGGTGTACCAGAGGGTGTTCCGCAGCCCGTCCACGCGCCGCCCCGTCGTATCCCGGACGTGCGACGGCGCATGGTGGACGACGAGCGACTCGGCGAAGCACAACCACCAGCCGGCCACGGCGAGATCGGTGGCGAGCAGCTCCTCCTCGCCCCCGAGCCACAGCCGCGCGTCGAACCCGCCCGCCGCCCGGAACGCGGAGACGCGCAGGCACGTGGCGGCGGCGAGGAACGAGCCCAGCGCGGGCCCCGGCAGCCAACCGGGCCCTGGCACGGGCGAGTTGCGCAACTCGTCGACGACGGGGTCCTCCACGCCCTCGGGTTCGACGACGATGCGCGCCACGACCCCCGCCAGCGCCGCAGAGCCGTCGAGCAGGTCGGCGGCCGCCCGCAGGGAGCCGGGCTCCCACCAGGAGTCGTCGTCGCAGAACGCCACGTAGGGCGTGGTGACTTGGCGGACGGCGAGGTTGCGCCCCACGGCGCCGGTGTTGCGCCGGGGCTCCAGGACCGCCATGTCGGGGTGCGCGGCGCGGACGGCGTGGGGTGTCCCGTCGGAGGAGAGGTTGTCCACGACGATCACCGTCGGGCGCTCCGGCAGCCGGGCCAAGTGGCCGAGCGTGCGGAGGAGTTCGTCGCGGCGGTTGCGCGTGATGACGACGACCGTCACGCGGTCGTCCGGTCGGTCGCCGTCCGGCGCGTGCGCGGTCACGCGGGCGTCGCCTCCACGAGGCGGGCGGCTTCCTCGACGTCGGGCGGCAGCGGGCGCCGCAGCAGGAGGGCCCTCGGCAGGCGGGGGAGCAGGGCCAGGACGGCCCTGCGGTCCTGGTGGTCGCGGACGGCCGCGGCGCAGAGGGCGGTGGTGCGGTGCGCGGCCGTGCGCAGCGGGCGCCGGAGCCAGGCGATGAGCACCTCGTTGCGCCGCACCAGCGCGCGGCGCCCCGGACGTGGTGCCGCACCGGGGGCGTGGCGCGCCACCACCTCGGGGCAGTGGACGACCTCCCAGCCGGCGGCGGCGAGGTCGTAGGCGAGGAGCGTCTCCTCGGCCCCGAAGAAGAGGAGGGGGTGGTACCCGCCGACGTCGAGGAAGGCCCGACGTCGGGCGACGGCGGCACAGCCGAGGAAGCCGAGCACCTTGCGGCTCCGCGCGACAGCCCCGGGGCCCAGCGGCGAGCCGGCGAGGACCGTGTTGAGCGGGTCGGGGGTGCCGTCCGGGTCGACGGTGACGGCGGCGGCGAGCAGGCCCGTCGCAGGGCGGGACGCGAGCAGGTCCACCGCGGTGGCGAGGGCGTGCGGCTCCCACCACGAGTCGTCGTCGCTGAAGGCGACGTAAGGGGTGTCCAGGGCCCGGACGCCCTCGTTCCGGGCGAGCGCTCCGTAGTTGGTCGGCAGCCGCAGCAGTTCGACGCCGGGGAAGGAGTCGCGGACGAACTCCGCCGTTCCGTCCTGCGAGGCGTTGTCCACGACCAGGACGCGCGGCTGCTCGGGGAGGGCCAGCAGGCGCTCCAGGGTGCGGGCGAGCCGGTCGCGCCGGTCGCGGGTGGCGATGACGACGCCCAACCGGTCGCGCAGGTCCGGCCCTTCGGCGGTTCGCCCCGGCCGGGACGCAGGTGCGTGCATGGGGCCTCAGCTCCCGACGGACGGGCCCGGCACGCTCGCCGGGCCCGTCGGTCGCATCCGTCCGGAGTGCCGGGTCAGCCCCGGAACATCTCCTTCTCGACCTGGTCGGGTCCCTCGATGCGGTCGCTCTTCATGTGCGAGAGCTTGTCGACGAGCCGGTCGCTCGCCTTGTTCTTCCTGGCGAGGTCGGCCAGGGTCTGCCGGTCGGTCGGGTAGGAGGCTCCCTTGAGAGCCTGCTGTACCTCGATGGGGTCGGTCTCGGCCATCGTTCCTCCAGGAAGCAGAGGGATTGGTCCGTCATGCTGCTTCTGTCCGCTCCATGGTGAGAGCCGCCCGTGTGGCCTGCAACAGCAGGCCGGGCGGTGATCATGCGGCGACCGGTTCCGCTTCGAGCGCCTCGGGGGTCTCGGGCACCTCGCGGCCGGAGCGCTCGCCCCGCTTCTGCGGACGGCGCTGGAGGAGCTGCGCCGCACCGGTCACGACGACGATGGCGATGCCACCCACGACGAGCCCGGCCCGGGCGCCCGCGAACTCCATCAACGCACCCAGCAGCGGCGGGCCGATGAGGCCCCAACCGGTGCTCGCGCTCCGCCACACACCGAGGACGCGGCCACGCAGGTGGGCGGGCGGCTCGGTCTGGAGCACCGTCGTGCCGGCGGTGTCGGAGATCGACTCCACGACCGCCATCGGCGCCACCAGCAGCACCAGGAACAGCAGCGAAGGCGAGAAGCCCGTGACCACCTGGAGGACCGCCCCGGCGGAGGCGAGCAAGGCGACGTGCTGCACCGAGGGCTTGCGGAGGCAGCCGGCGAGGACGGCGCCGATCATGCCACCGACCGCGAGCACGGTCGAGACGGTGCTGAAGGAGCCGGCGCCGGCGGCGAGCGGCCCTGTCACCAGCACCGCGAGGGTCAACTGGTAGTTGCGGCCGAAGATCGCGGAGATGCCGGTGATGGCCGCCAGTCCCACGAGGCGCGGGTTCCGCACGAAGTAGACCAGCCCCTCACGGCTCGCTCCGGCCAGCCGGGGCCGCTTGCCGCCCTTGGCGGCGTCGGCTCCGGCCCTGTCTGCGGCGGCGTGCTCCTTGGCGGACTGCGGGTCGCGCTCGGCCTTGGGCTGGAGCTTGAGGAACGGGATGACGGCGGCGACGGCCACGAAGGAGAGCCCGTTGGCCAGGTAGGCCGAGGCCATGCCGAACCACGCGACGGCCGCGCCCGCGGCCGCCGTACCGATCAGCCGGCCCGCGCTGTGCACGACGGAGCCCAGGGAGATCGCCGAGGGCACGTCCTTCCGCTTCACCAGGTCGTTGCCGAGCAGCGAGCAGGCGGGGTTGTCGACGGTCGCGATGGAACCGGTGACGGCGGCGAGCACCATCAGCAGCGGCACGGTCAGCTGGTCGAAGGCGACGAGTCCCGCCGTCGTGAAGGCGACGACGCCGAGGAGCGCCTGGCTCACCGAGGCCGTCAGCTTGCGCGGCCAGGAGTCGACGAGGCTGCCGCCGATGAGGCTCAGCAGCAGGCCGGGCGCGGCCTGTACGGCGAGGGAGAGGCCGGTCGTGGCGGCGGAGCCGGTGAGTTGCAGGACCAGGAGGTTCTGCACCGTCAGCTGCATCCACGTACCGATGTTGGAGACGAGGTTCGCCGCCGACCACCAGCGCATGCTCGGGTAGCGCAGTGAGCGCCACGGGCTGCGTTCGGAACGGCCGCCACGGCCGCCGCCCTTGCGGACGGCAGGGAGAAGAGCAGGCATAGGGGGTACCGGGAAGGGGGCACGAGGGCGAAATGGGGACGCACGGGGAGGAAGCCCGCACGTCGCCTTCAGCCATGTTCACAGACGGTCTCCGCCGGCCAAGGAGACCGGCTCCGAGCAGCCCCGCAGGAAACGCCCGCACACCGTCGTGACCTGCCGAAAAGGGTGATGAGTTGCCTTCCTCACAGCGCGTGCGGCCCCCAATTCCCCGTCACGCACCGTCGATTGACTGACCGCGCAGCACAGCGCCCGGCCACGCGGTGCGAGGAGTCGTGCGGCGGCTCTGACCCCGTTCGACCACGGGGAGCATCGCCCGACCCCTTCTCGGTTTGCGGGCCCCCACGCAGTGGCTCAGGCTGAAAACGAGTCCAGTGCTCCTGCTTCCGGTTCGTCCGGTGACCGAAGGAAAGCCATGGATGTACTCTCCGCCGGCATACCGCGTTTCCGGCACGCAGTCGTCACGGGTGGCGCCGGTTTCGTCGGTTCCCATGTGTGCACCGCGCTGCTGGACACGGACTGCGCCGTCAGTTGCCTCGACGATTTCAGTACGAGCAGTCGGGAGAACGTGGCGCATCTCCTGGGGGACCCGCGCTTCTCGCTCGCGGAGGCGGACATCTGCCGCTCCGCGGCGACGGAAGAGCCCGACACCGGGTCGTTCGGGCCGCCCGACCTCGTCCTCAACCTCGCGTCGCCCGCGTCGCCCGCCGACTACGCGCGGATGCCGCTGCACACGCTGGAGACGGGCAGCGCCGGCACCCGCAACGCGCTCCGCCTCGCCAGGCGCTACGGCGCCCGGCTCGTCCACGCCTCCACGTCCGAGTCGTACGGCGATCCCCAGGAGCACCCGCAGAACGAGCGCTACTGGGGCCACGTGAACCCCGTCGGCCCGCGCAGCATGTACGACGAGGCCAAGCGGTTCAGCGAAGCGCTGACGATGGCGGAGGGCCGCGTGCACGGCACCAACGTCGGCATCGTCCGCCTCTTCAACACCTACGGCCCGCGGATGCGCGGCTACGACGGCCGGGCCGTGCCCACATTCGTCCGGCAGGCCCTCGCGGGCGAGGACCTGACCGTCACGGGCGACGGGCTGCAGACCCGCTCCCTCGCCTACATCGACGACACCGTGCGCGGCGTCCTCGCCATGGCCGGCTCCGAGCTGGTCGGCCCGGTCAACATCGGGAACCCGGACGAGATCACGATGCGGGAACTCGCTCGGCTCGTCGTGGAGCTGACCGGCTCGGGATCGGGGTTGCGCTTCGTGGAGCGGCCGGGCGACGACCCGGCCGTGCGCTGCCCCGACATCACGCTGGCCAGGGGCAAGCTCCAGTGGGAGCCGGAGGTCACGGCGCGCGACGGCCTGGCGCGGACCATCGAGTGGTTCCGGGAGCGCCCCGACGCCTGAGCCGTCGTCCGGCATCCGGCCCCCGTCCCGGCGAAAGAAGGCAGACATGCGCGTCCTCGGCATCAACGCCCTCTTCCACGACCCGGCCGCCGCGCTCCTCGTCGACGGGCAGCCGGTCGCCGCCGCCGAGGAGGAGAGGTTCTCCCGCCGCAAGCACGGCAAGCGGCCGGTGCCGTTCTCCGCCTGGGAGCTCCCCACCGAAGCGGCGGCCTGGTGCCTCGCCGAGGCCGGGCTCCGGCCGGAGGAGATCGACGCCGTCGCCTACTCCTTCGACCCGTCGCTCGCCGAACCCGCCGCCGACCTGGAGTTGGACGACCCCTGGGACCCGCTGCGCCTCACCTACGCGCGCCAGGCCCCCGAGTTCCTGTGCTCGGCACTGCCGGGACTCACGCGGGAGCAGGTGCACTTCGTCCCGCACCATGTGGCGCACGCGGCCTCCGGCGCCTTCGCGGCGCCCGACGCCGAACGCTCCTCCGTGCTCGTCGTCGACGGCCGCGGGGAGTCGGCCTCGCACCTGGCGGCGCGCAGGCGCGGCACGGTCCTGGAGCCGCTCCGCAGCCAGCAGTTGCCGCACTCCCTGGGGCTCGTCTACGAGGAGCTCACCGAGCACCTCGGATTCCTGCGTTCCTCCGACGAGTACAAGGTGATGGCGCTCGCCTCCTACGGGAAGCCGCGGATGGCCTCCGAGCTCGCGCGCTACGTCCACCCGACCGACGACGGCGGCTTCGTCGCGCGGGACGTCCCCTGGGAGAGCTTCGCCCCGCCGGCGCGCGCCGGACAGGGATGGACCCAGGAGCACGCCGACCTCGCCGCCTCCGCACAGCGGTGCCTGGAGGACACGCTGCTGGACATGGCGCGCTGGCTGCACGGCAGGACCCACGACCGACTGCTCACCATGGCGGGCGGCGTGGCGCTCAACTGCGTCGCCAACGCGCGTCTGGCAGCCGAGGGCCCGTTCGCCGACGTCTGGGTGCAGCCGGCCGCGGGGGACGCCGGCACCGCGCTGGGCAGCGCCCTGGCGTTCGCCGCGGCAGGCGGCGAGACCACCGCGCCGATGCCCGGCGCAGACCTGGGACGGCAGTGGAGCGACGCGGAGCTCCACGACTGGCTGACCCGTGCGGGGGTGCCGTTCGAGCAGCCGGACGACGTGAGCGAGGAGGTCGCCCGTGCTCTCGCCGACGACGCGATCGTCGCCTGGTTCCAAGGACGTTCGGAGTACGGGCCGCGCGCGCTCGGCCACCGCTCGCTGCTGGCGCACCCGGGCCGCTCCGCCAACCTCGAGCGCCTCAACGACGTCAAGGGCCGCGAGCAGTTCCGCCCGGTGGCGCCGATGGTGCGGGAGGAGCGGGCGCCGGAGATCTTCGAGGGCGTGCTGCCGAGCCCGTACATGCTCTTCGTGCACGAGGTGCGTTCCGCGTGGCTCGACCGCATCCCCGCCGTGGTGCACACCGACGGGACCGCCCGTATCCAGACCGTCGGCCGCGACCGGGAGCCGCGCCTGGCGCGCATGCTGGAGGAGTTCGAGCGGCTCACCGGGCTGCCCGTCGTCGTCAACACCAGCCTCAACACCGCGGGTCGGCCGATGGTGGACGATCCGCGCGACGCGCTGGAGTGCTTCGGCTCCGCGCCCGTGGACCTCCTCGCCCTCGGCCCGTACGTGGTGCGGCGTGCCGGCTTCTTCGACCGCGCGGGCGGCGAGGGAGGGCGAGGCCGATGAGCGGCACTGCGCCCGAGTACGCCGTCGTCGTACCGACGCTCGGCCGGCCCTCGCTCAGCGCCACCCTCGGCGCGCTCGCCGCGGCGGGCGGGCCGCCGCCCC
>NZ_AJTQ01000134.1 GCF_000262345.1 Streptomyces xiaopingdaonensis
GCACGAGTGCGGCCCGCTGCCCGTGGAGGTGCCCTCCGCACTCGCCCCGCTCGTCGCCGTCGTGCCCGGCGCCGCGGCCGGGCCCGCCGCCGCCCGCAACGTCGGGTGGCGCGCCGCGGACGAGGAGTGGATCGCCTTCCTCGACGACGACGTCCTCCCCGGCCGTGACTGGGCGGCCCGCCTCGCCGCCGACCTCGCCGCTGCCGCCGACGCACGGGTGGCCGGAAGCCAGGGACGCATCAGCGTTCCGCTCCCCGCCGACCGGGCGCCCACCGACTGGGAGCGGTCCACCGCCGGCCTGGCGACGGCCCGTTGGATCACGGCGGACATGGCCTACCGGCGCTCCGCGTTGGCGGCCGTCGGCGGCTTCGACGAACGGTTCCGCCGCGCCTTCCGCGAAGACGCGGACCTCGCCCTGCGGTTGCTCGCCGACGGCTGGCTGCTCGTCGAGGGCGAGCGCCGCACCCTCCACCCCGTACGCCCTGCCGACCGCTGGGTGTCGGTACGCGCCCAGCGCGGCAACGCCGACGACGTCCTCATGACGAGGATTCACGGCCGCAACTGGTGGCACAGAGCGGGCGCCGGCCGCGGACGGCTGCCCCGGCACCTCGCCACCACGGCGGCAGCGGCGGGGGCGCTGGCCGCCGCCGCTGCCCGGAGGCCGTGGACGGCGGCGGCGTGCGCCGGCGCGTGGGGCCTGGGCACGGGCGAGTTCCTCTGCGCAAGGCTCCGCCCCGGCCCACGCGCCCGCGAGGAGCTGCTGACGATGGCACTCAGCAGCCTGCTGATCCCCCCTGCCGCCTCCTTCCACTGGCTGCGTGCCTGGCTGGGCCCGCTTCCCGCCCGCGAGGAGGGAACATGAACGGCCACCCGCTGAGGTACCCGAACAGGGACGGCGGACGGTCAACTCCGCTGCGTCACCGCCCACTTGCAGGCGCCGACCTCGGGGCGTTCGCCCGGAGTCGCCCGAAGGGTGCCGCGTGGAGCCTGTCGGGTCGTGCGGGTGCTTCCGCCCCGGATCACCCGGAGGGTACCGACGCGTCCGCGTCGACTCCGCGGTGCCGCGTCCCGCTTGCCGGTGTGCACTTCGGGCCGTCCGTCCCGGGCCGCCCGCCGGGCGCCACGCGGAGCGTGTCAACTCCGGGCCGTCATGATCCGCTCGGCGGCACGTACGCCGAGCCGTCCCGTCCGAGCCGCCCGACGGGTGCCGCGTGGAGCGTGACGAGTCCGCTGCACCGTACCTCGCTTGTGCGCGCGCACTTCGGGCCGTCCGTCCCGAGCCGGCCGGTGGGCGCCGCGTGTGGAATGTCGACTCCGCGGCGCCGCACCTCACTTGTGGGCGAGCAACCCGCGTCGTCCGTCCCGGGCCGCCCGCCGGACGTCGTGTGGAGCGGGTCGACCCCGCGCCGCCAGCCCCCGTTCGCAGTCGCTAACAATCCGCCGGGTGCCGCATGGCATGCGGCGACTCCGCGGCACCACGCCTCGGACCGAGGCGCACGCCCGGAGCCGCCGCTTCCGGGCCCGCCCGGCGCCGCCTGGAGCGTGCCGACTCCGCACCGCCGCCCCCCGCTTACGAGCGCCTCCGCCCAGGACCGCCCACCGGGCACCCCGCAGAGCCGCGAACCCCGCCCCCCGGACGCCGTAGCGCGGCCCGAGGTGTCCTGGCACCGGGACGGAACGGACGGGCCGTTGCTGCGGATGCCCCGCCGGCCGGGCCCGAGGGTCGGCCCGGGCCCCCGCGGGATGCCGGCCGTGGTCCTCTTCGACCTCGACGGGACCCTCGTCGAGGACGTGCCCCACAACACCGACCCCGAACGGGTGCGGGCGCGCCCGTACGCAGGGGAGGCGCTGGAGCTGCTCAGGGCGGCCGGCGTGCCGGCAGGGGTGGTGACCAACCAGCCGGACCTGGGGCGCGGCGTGCGCTCCCGGAGCCAACTCGAGGCCGTGCAGGGCCGGGTGGAGGAGCTGCTCGGGCCCTTCGCGGTGACGGTCCTCTGCCCGCACCCGCCCGAGGCGGGATGCGCCTGCCGCAAGCCCGAGCCGGGACTCGTCCTCGTGGCGTGCCGGGTCCTCGGGGTGCGGCCGGAGGAGAGCGTCGTGATCGGCGACATCGGGACCGACATGGCCGCTGCCGACCGTGCCGGAGCCACCGGCGTGCTCGTACCCGACGCGGCCACCCGCCCGCAGGAGGTGCGCGCGGCGCCGCGGACCGCGCCCGACCTCGCCACGGCGGTCCGCACGGCCGTCCTGTCGCCGGGGCGGTACGGAGGCCCGTCGTGACGCGGCCGCACACGCTCGTGGTCCGGCTCGACAGCGCAGGCGACGTCCTCCTCGCCGGGCCCGCGGTGCGGATGGCGGCGGCCGGATCGCGGCGCGTGACGCTCCTCGCCGGGCCGCCGGGCGCGGGCGCGGCGCGGCTGCTGCCGGGCGTGGACGAGGTGGTGGTCCACGAGGCGCCGTGGGTCGCGCGGGACGCGCCGCCCGTGGACCCCGCCGAGTGCACCGCCCTCGTCGACGGCCTCGCCCGGCGGCGGATCGACCGCGCGCTCGTCCTCACCTCTTACCACCAGAGCCCGCTGCCGACGGCGCTGCTGCTGAAGCTGGCCGGAGTGGCATGGGTCGCCGCCGACAGCGAGGACTACCCCGGCTCGCTCCTCGACCTGCGGCACCACCGCGCGCCCGGCCGGCACGAGGCGGAGGCCGCCATGGACCTGGCGGCCGACTCCGGGTTCGTTCTGCCGGAGGGCGACGGCGGCGGCCTGGCGACCACGCCGCCGCCGGAGACCGCCCAACTGACAGGCAGCGACCCGTACATCGTCGTCCACCCGGGTTCGTCGGCGCCGGCGCGGGCCTGGAGCGAGCAGCGGGCGGCGCGGGCCGTTGCGGCGCTCGCCGCTGCCGGCCACCGCGTCGTCGTCACCGGTGACCGCCGGGAGAAGAAGCTGACGTCGGCCGTCGCCGGGCGTCACGCGCTCGACCTGGGAGGCAGAACGGGGCTCCGCGAACTCGCCGGCGTTCTCGCGAGGGCCGACGCGGTGCTCGTCGGCAACACCGGGCCCGCGCACCTGGCGGCGGCGGTGGGCACGCCGGTGGTGTGCCTGTTCGCGCCCGTGGTGCCGGCCGAGCGCTGGGCGCCCTTCGGGGTGCCGCACGTGCTCCTGGGCGACCAGGAGGCGCCGTGCGCGGGGAGCCGCGCGGTCTCCTGCCCGGTGGCGGGCCACCCGTGCCTCGACGCCGTCGAGGACGCCGACGTCCTGGCCGCCTTCGACCTGCTGACGGCGCCGCACCCGCGGAGGACGAGCACCGGCACGAGCTTGGAGGCCCGCACATGAGAGTCCTGCTGTGGCACGTGCACGGCTCCTGGACGACGGCGTTCGTGCAGGGCCCGCACACCTACCTGGTCCCGGTGCTGCCCGACCGCGGCCCCGACGGACTCGGCAGGGCCCGCACCTTCGCCTGGCCCGACTCCGTACGGGAGGCCACCCCGGAGGAACTGGCCACCGAGGACGTGGACGTCGTCGTCCTCCAGCGGCCCCACGAGGCGGAGCTCGCCGCCCGCTGGCTGGGCGGGCGACGCCCGGGGCGCGAGGTCCCCGCGGTCTACCTCGAGCACAACGCGCCCGACGGCGCCGTGCCCGACACCCGGCACCCGTGCGCTGACCGGGACGACCTCACGCTCGTCCACGTCACCCACTTCAACCGGCTCTTCTGGGACAACGGCACCACCCGCACGACGGTCATCGAGCACGGCGTCGTCGACCCGGGACACCGGTGGACGGGCGAGGTCGAGCGGGCCGCGGTGGTCGTCAACGACCCGGTGCGGCGCGGCAGGCACGTCGGGACCGACCTGCTGCCCGCGCTGAGCGAGGCGGCCCCGCTCGACGTCTTCGGGATGCGCACCGACGGACTCGCCGCGCACCTGGGGCTGCCGCCCGAGCGATGCAGCGGCCAGGACTTGCCGCAGGAAGGGCTCCATGCGGAGCTCGCACGGCGCCGCTGCTACGTGCACCCCGTGCGGTGGACCTCGTTGGGGCTCTCGCTGCTGGAGGCGATGCACCTCGGCATGCCCGTCGTCGCGCTCGCCACCACCGAGGCGGTCGAGGCCGTACCGCCGGGGGCGGGGGTGCTCTCCACTCGTCCCGAGGTGCTCGCCGAGGCGGCCCGCCACTACCTGGACGAGCCCGAGGCCGCGGCCGAGGACGGTGCCAGGGCCCGGCGTGCCGCGCTCGGGCGCTACGGCCTCAAGACGTTCCTGCACCGCTGGGACCAGCTTCTCGAAGAGGTGACCCGCCGATGACCACCGCGAAGGAGAAGCCGTTGCGCATCGCACTCGTCTCGGAGCACGCCAGCCCGCTCGCCGCTCTCGGCGGCGCCGACGCGGGCGGCCAGAACGTGCACGTGGCCCGGCTCGCCGAGACGCTCGCCGACCACGGGCACCGGGTCACCGTCTACACCCGGCGGGACTCCCCGCAACTGTCGGAGCGGACGCCGCTGCGGCACGGCGTCGACGTCCACCACGTGCCGGCAGGCCCGCCGACGGCGGTTCCCAAGGACGAACTTCTGCCGTGCATGGGCATGTTCGCCGCTTGCCTCTCGGCGCAGTGGGCCGCGGAGCGACCCGACGTGGTCCACTCGCACTTCTGGATGTCCGGGTTGGCGACCCTCCAGGCGGCGCAGGAGCGGGGGCTCCCGTTCCTGCACACCTACCACGCGCTCGGCACCGTCAAGAAGCGTCACCAGGGCGAGGCCGACACCAGCCCGGGGGAGCGCATCCCGTGCGAGACGGCGATCGGGACCGCCTGCGACCGGGTAGTCGCCACCTGCCGCGACGAGGTCGAGGAGCTGGCGGCGATGCTGGTGCCGTCCGACCGGATCTCCGTCGTGCCCTGCGGCGTCGATCCGCGGGTCTTCAGCCCGGAAGGGCCGCGATGGCGGCGGCCGAGCCGAGGGCCGCTGCTCGTCCAGGTCGGGCGGCTGGTGCCGCGGAAGGGCGCCGCCCTCTCGGTGGCGGCCCTCGCCCGCGTCCCCGGGGCCGAACTCGTCGTCGCCGGGGGCCCGTCGGGCCCGGAGCTCGAAGCCGACGCCGAGGTGCGGCGGCTCCGGCGGCTGGCGAGCGAGTACGGCGTCGCGGATCGGGTGCACCTCACGGGCGGGTTGCCGCGCGAGGACGTGCCGCCGCTGCTGCGCGCGGCCGACGCGGTGCTGTGCCCGGCGGAGTACGAGCCGTTCGGGATCGTCCCGCTGGAGGCGATGAGCTGCGGGACGCCGGTGGTGGCGACCGCGGTCGGCGGGCAGCGCGACACCGTCGTGCACGGCGACACCGGGCTGCTCGTACCGCCCGACGACGCCGACGCGCTCGCCGAAGCCGTCCGGACGCTGCTGGCGATGCCCGACGGGGGCCGGCGGTTCGGCGCCGCGGGACGGCGCCGGGTGCTGGCCAAGTACAGCTGGGCGCGCGTGGTCGCGCAGACGGAAGAGCACTACCGGCAGGTGCTGGCCGCACGCGCCCCGGCGCTGAGCTCCGCGGCGGCACCTGCCTCGCCGTGAGCCCCGAGACCCCGCAGACCCCGAGGAGAAGGAGGGAGGCCGTCGGCCGCATCCGGCGCTTCGGCCGCTGCCATGCTTCCACTCGACGCCGCACACGCACACTGCCTGGCCGTCGAAGAGGCCGTCGGCCTCTTCCGCCGGGAGCACGCCGCCCGGGTCGCCGACTGGGGCGAGCGGCTGGCGGCCGCGCTCCACAGGGGCGGCCGGCTCCTGGCCGCGGGCAACGGCGGCAGCGCCGCGCAGGCCCAACACCTGACGGCGGAGCTCGTCGGCCGCTACCAGGCCGAGCGCGCACCGTACTCCGCCGTCTCGCTCCACGCGGACACCTCGGCGGTGACGGCGGTCGGCAACGACTACGGCTTCGACGACGTCTACGCGCGGCAGGTCACGGCGCACGGCCGCACCGGCGACGTCCTCGTCCTGCTCTCGACCTCCGGCCGCAGCGGCAACCTGCTGCGCGCCGCGGCGGCGGGCCGGGAGGCCGGGCTGCGGGTGTGGGCGCTGACGGGGCCCGCCCCCAACCCGCTGGCGAGGGAGGCCGAGGACGTCCTCAGCGTCACCGCCGCGACGACTGCCACCGTCCAGGAGGTGCACCTCGTCGCGGTCCACCTGCTGTGCGAAGCCTTCGACACCGCGCTGGAGGAGCTCGCCGGAAGGCTGGAGGAGGCCTCGCCCGCCGTCGGCCCCGAACCCGCGGGGCTCGCTTCCGCGCCAGCGGCCGAGGGGGAGGCCCCTCGGTTGATGCGCACGGCGAACGGCCGTTGGGCGCCGGAGAGATGACGGAGGCTCCCACAACCGGGACCGAGCGGAGGACGTGCCATGCCCAGGAACCGCCAACTCGTCGTGGTCGGCGACACGTTGCTCGACACGGACGTGGAGGGCCACGCGCACCGCCTCGCGCCGGACGCGCCCGCGCCCGTCCTCGACGTGACGGGCGAGCACCACAGGCCCGGCGGCGCGGGGCTCGCCGCGGTACTGGCCGCCGCGGCGCCGCACGAGGGGCCCGAGGTCCCGCAGATCGTGCTCATCACCGCGCTGGGGCAGGGCCGCTCCGACGCGCTGGTACGGGAGTTGCTGGCACCGCGCGTACGGCTGCTGGAGCTGCCGCTGCGCGGGACCGTGCCGGAGAAGACCAGGCTGTGCGCCGAAGGGCGGCCGCTCCTGCGGCTCGACCGCGGCGGCGGCACCGTCGGCCCGATGACCGACGAGGCGCGAGCGGCGCTCGCCGGCGCGCAGACCATCCTCGTCTCCGACTACGGGCGCGGCGTCGCCGCCAGGCTCCGCGCCGAACTCGCCGTCCTCGCCGGGCACACCCAGCTCGTGTGGGACCCGCATCCCAAGGGCGAGCCACCGGTGCCCGGCGCCAGGCTGGTGACGCCCAACGCCGAGGAGGCGCGGGCGCTGTGCGCCGAGGAGTCCGCCGAGCACGGCGCTGCCGAGGAGGACGCCCGCCGGCTCGACGAGGACGGGCCGTACGGGCACGGGCTGCGCGGCGTCGCCCTGGCCTCGCGGTGGCGCAGCATGGGGGTGGCCGTGACGCTCGGCAGCCAAGGGGCGGTGCTCGCCCGGCCGACCGACGAGACGCCGCTGTACTTTCCCGCGCTCCATGAGGCGGGCGGAGACCCCTGCGGAGCCGGGGACTGCTTCGCGGCCACGGCCGCGTGGGCGCTGGCGGGCGGGGCGCTGCCCGAGGAGGCCGTACAGGAGGCGGTCGTCCGTTCCGGCGCGTTCGTCGCGGGCGGCGGGGTGCGCGACCGCACCCTGTGGGACGGTGCCGCGGCGTCCCCGGCGTCGGGCCTGCGGCTGACGCCGCCGACCGCGCGGGGGACCGACGCGCGGGAGCTCGCCGCCGAGGTGCGGGCGCGCGGCGGGACGGTGGTCGCGACGGGCGGCTGCTTCGACCTGCTGCACGCGGGACACGTCGGCATGTTGCAGAACGCCCGCCGCACCGGCGACTGCCTCATCGTCTGCCTCAACTCCGACCGCTCGGTGCGCCGCCTCAAGGGCGAGGGCCGCCCGCTCACGCCCCAGGCCGACCGGGTCTCGGTGCTCGCCGGGCTCGACTGCGTGGACGCCATCGCCGTCTTCGACGAGAGCACCCCGAGCGACCTGCTCCGCGAACTGCGCCCGCACGTCTGGGTGAAGGGCGGCGACTACGGCACCGAACGGCTCCCGGAGGCGGACACCTTGGAGGAGTGGGGCGGCCGGGTGCTGCTCCTGCCCTACCTGGACGGCCGCTCGACGACCGCCCTGGCGCGCCGCGCCGCCGGCGAGCCCGCGGGCGAGCCGCCGTCATGACGGGCGAGGGCGCCGCGCGCGTGCTGGTGCTGCGGGCGCTGGGCCTCGGCGACCTGCTCACCGCCGTCCCCGCGCTGCGGGCGCTGCGCCGGGCCCTTCCCGGCCACCGACTCGTCCTCGCCGCACCGCAGTCGCTCGAAGAGGCGGTCCGTACGACCGAGGCTGCGGACGTGCTGCTCCCGACGGGCGGCGCCGGCCGGGAGGTCCCGGACGAGGTTCCGTGGCCCTGGCCGGAACCGCCGCGGCTCGCCCTCGACCTGCACGGCAACGGACCGGCCAGCAGGGACCTCCTCGCCCGCCTCGCCCCCGGACGTCTCTGCGCCTACGCCGACGCGTCCGGCCCCTCCTGGCGAGCCGACGAGCACGAACGCGCCCGCTGGTGCCGCCTGCTGACCTGGTACGGCATCCCCGCGGACCCCGACGACCTGCTGCTGCCCCGCCCGGGCGCGGCCTCGCCCGCGCCCGGCGCCGTCGTCGTGCACCCGGGCGCCGACGCGGGGGCGCGGCGCTGGCCCGCCGACCGGTTCGCCTCCGTGGCGCGGGAGTTGAGCGACCGGGGCGCCGAGGTCGTCGTCACGCACGGTGCGCAGGAGGAGGCCCTCGCACACGGGGTCGCCGAGCGGGCCGGGCTGCCTCGCGGCGCGGTGCTCGGCGGACCCGAGGGGCTGCCCTTCGGGACGCTCGCGGCGCTGGTGGCCGAGGCCCGCGCGGTCGTCGTCGGCGACACGGGGCTGGCCCACCTCGCCTCCGCCCTGGCCGCACCCTCGGTCGTCCTCTTCGGTCCCGTCTCGCCCGCAGTGTGGGGCCCGCCCCCGCACGCCAGACACCGCCCGCTGTGGCGCCCCGGCCCGTCGGACGGCACGGCCCCCGGCGACCCGCACGGCCCGCTGCCCGACCCGCGGTTGCTCCGGCTCGCTCCCCACGAGGTCGTGGAGGCCGTCGAGGCCCTGCCGCGCCCGCGGCCCGTCCACTCGCCCGGGCCCGCGTCGTGAACGTCCGGGCGCTGCTCACCGGCTGGTTCAGCTTCCTCGACGGGGAGGCGACAGCGGGGGACGTGCTCGCGCTGCGCCGTGTCGAGGAGGTGATGCGGGAGCGCCGAGTGCCCTACGACGTCGTGTGGAGTCCGGGGTTCCGTCCGGGCGCGCTGTCCTTCGGGGACGTCGAACCCGGGCGCTACGGCCTGCTGTTGTTCGTCTGCGGGCCGCTGCACGGACCCCAGGTCGCCGCGCTCCACGAGGAGTACGCGCACTGCCGCCGCCTCGCCGTCGGCGTCTCGGTGATCGATCCCGCGGACCCGGCCGTACGCGGTTTCCACGAGGTGATCGCCCGGGACGGCCCGGGCGTCGCCCCTTCGGCCGACCTCTCCGCCGGCACCCGGCCGCCGCGCACGCTGCCGCCCGTCGTCGGGGTCGTCCTCACCGGCGGACAGGAGGAGTACGGAGAGCGCCGCCGCCACGCGGGGACGGCCGAGCGGATCACCGGCTGGCTCTCCCGACAGGACTGCGCGCGGCTGCCGTTGGAGACGCGGCTGGACGACCGCGACTGGCGCCTGTGCCGCACCCCCGAGCAGTGGGACGCCGTGCTCTCCCGGCTCGACCTGGTGGTCACCGACCGCCTCCACGGCCTGGTGCTCGCGCTCCGCTCCGGCGTGCCGGCCCTCGCCGTCGACCCGGTGGCGGGGGGCGCGAAGGTCAGCGCGCAGGCGCAGGCGATGCGTTGGCCCGCCCTCGTCCACGCCGAGCGACTGGACGACGCCGCCCTTGAGCACTGGTGGGAGTGGCTCCGCACGGAGGGCCCTGCACATGCCGCGGCCCACGCCGCCTCCCCGCCGCCGGACCTCGTCGCCGCGGCGCTGCGGTCCGCGCTCTTCGCGTGAGGCCCTTGACGTGGCGTGGCGCGCAGGCGGGGCGTGAGCGAACGACGCGGCCGGCCGGGCGAAGGGTTCGCCGGGTCCCGCGTCTCACAGCCGTCGGGTGGCGAGCGTCAGCCGGTCCCGCGCGTCGAGGAGCGCGTCCTGGATCGTCTGCTCGTGCGCGGCGGTGAGGCGGGCGACCGGGACGGAGCAGCTGATCGCGTCGCGCGCCGGCGTGCGGTAGGGGACGGCTACGCCGAAGCAGCGCAGTCCCAGGGTGTTCTCCTCGCGGTCGATGGCGAAGCCGCGTGCGCGTATCGCGTGCAGCTCCTCGACGAGCTTCTCGCGGTCGGTGTGGGTGTGTTCGGTGAGCTGCGGAAGCTCCGCCGGCAGCAGGGCCCGCACCTCGTCGTCGCTGTGGGTGGCGAGGAGTGCCTTGCCGAGCGAGGTGGAGTGCGCGGGGAGCCGGCGGCCGACGCGGGTGAACGGGCGGAGGTAGTGCTGCGACTGTCGGGTGGCGAGGTACACGACGTTGGTGCCGTCGAGCCTGGCGAGGTGGATCGTCTCGGTCGTGTCGTCGGAGAGGCGGTCCAGGGTGGGGCGGGCGGCGGCCACGACCTCGTCGCCGTCGATGTAGGAGGTGCCGACGAGGAGGGCGCGCACCCCGATGCCGTAGCGGGTACCGGTGAGGTCGGTCTCGACCCAGCCGAGGTCGACGAGCGTGCGCAGCAGCATGTAGAGGCTCGACTTCGGATACCCGACCGCCTCCTGGACGGCCGCGAGCGAGTGCATCCCCGGCCGCCCGGCGAAGTACTCGAGCAACTCCACCGTCCGCACAGCCGACTTGACCTGCGAACCGCCCGTCCCGCCTGCCGCCATCGACCTTGACCCCCTTGTTCGCACGGCCATACAGTCCCCGCATATTCACTTACCGGGATGGTGTTCAGCATATCGAACGAGAGGGCTGAACCCCCAATCGCCCGTCAGGAGGCTTTCGTTGGCAGTTCCAGTGTGGAGCGTCGACCCCAGGACCGGAAACCGGCGCGAGCAGGTGACCGAGGAGGCCACGGCCGCCGACGTCGACGCCGCGGTGCGGGCGGCGCACCGCGCGAGCGACAGCCTCGCCGACCGTGCGGGGCGCGCCGCCTTCCTGCGCGCGGCCTCGGCCGAACTCCTCGCCGCGCAGGGCGAGATCGTGCCCGTCGCCGACGCCGAGACCGCTCTCGGCGCCGCCCGCCTAGACGGCGAGATGGCCCGCACCGCCGCGCAACTGCGCGCGTTCGCCGACGAGTTGGACGACGGCGCCTACCTGGGCGCCACCGTCGACCACGCCGACCCGGAGCGCATCCCGCCGCTCCCCGACCTGCGCCGCGTCAAGATGCCGCTCGGCGTCGTCGCCGTCTACGCCGCCTCCAACTTCCCGCTCGCCTTCTCCGTCCCGGGAGGCGACACGGCGAGCGCCCTCGCGGCGGGCTGCCCCGTCGTCGTCAAGGCCCACCCCGACCACCCCGCCACCTCCCAGCTCTGCGCCGCAGCGCTGCGGCGGGCGGCCGCCTCCGTCGGGTTGCCGGCCGAGGTGCTCACCGTGGTCCACGGCTTCGACGCCGGGATCGCCCTCGTGGAGCACCCGCTGGTCGCGGCGGCCGGCTTCACCGGTTCCGTACGCGGCGGCCGCGCCCTCTTCGACGCCGCGACGGCCCGCCCTCGTCCGATCCCGTTCCACGGCGAGCTCGGCTCGCTCAACCCCGTCGTCGTCACCGAGCAGGCGGCGGACGAGCGCCCCGACGAGATCGGCGCCGGGCTCGCGGGTTCGGTCACCCAGGGCACGGGCCAGTTCTGCGTGAAGCCGGGGCTCGTCCTCGTCCCCGAAGGCGCAGCGGGCGACGGCCTGTTGGCCTCGCTCGGCGAGGCGCTGACGGCGGCACCGGCCGGGCCGCTCCTCGACGCGCGGATGCGGGAGGCGTTCCTCGCAGGCGTGCACCGCCGCACCGAACTCGAAGGCGTCGAGGCGCCGGTCGCCGCGGGCGAGGGCGCGGCGGAGAACACGGTGGCCGCCGGGTTCCTCACCGTGCCGGCCCGCCGGATAGCCGAACCGGGCCCGCACGAGCTGCTGTTGGAGGAGTGCTTCGGCCCCGTCACCGTCGTCGCGCGGTACCGGGACGCGGAGGAGGCCGGCGCCGTGCTCGCGGTGCTCCCCGGCAACCTGACAGCCACGGTGCACGTGGGCTCCGAGGAGGCGCGTGAGGAGAAGGGGAGGGGCGCCGAGCTGCTCGCCCGACTCGCCCCGCTCGCCGGCCGGTTGGTCGTCGACGGCTGGCCGACCGGTGTCGCCGTCGCTCCTGCGCAGCACCACGGCGGCCCCTACCCGGCCACCACTTCGACGTCGACCTCGGTCGGCGCCACGGCGATCGAGCGCTGGCTGCGTCCGGTGGCGTACCAGAACACCCCCGAGCCGCTCCTCCCGCCCGAGCTGCGCGACGGCAATCCGCTCGGGCTGCCCCGCCGCGTCGACGGCCGCAGGGAGGGCTGAGCCGTACGCACGAACATGGGGCGGGACCGCCGTGCGGTCCCGCCCCACATCCCCTGGGCTCAGCCCGTCACTTCACCGGGGTGAAGTCGCGCGCCCCGATGAACTCGGGGCGTCGGACCGGGGCCGCGAAGGGCTCGACGGCGGTGTTCTCGACGCTGTTGAAGACGATGAAGATGTTGCTCCGCGAGTACGGAGTGATGTTGTCACCGCTTCCGTGCATGCAGTTGCAGTCGAACCAGGTCGCCGAACCGGGCTTGCCCGTGAACAGCTTGATCCCGTGCGCCTCGGCGAACTTGGTGAGCGCCTCGTCGGACGGGGTCCCGGCGTCCTGCATCTGCAGGGACTTCTTGTAGTTGTCGCGCGGGGTCTCGCCCGCGCAGCCGAGGAAGGTCTTGTGCGACCCCGGCATGATCATCAAACCGCCGTTGGTGTCGTGGTTCTCGGTCAGCGCGATGGAGACCGAGACGGCCCGCATGTGCGGCAGTCCGTCCTCCGCGTGCCAGGTCTCGAAGTCCGAGTGCCAGTAGAAACCCGACGCGCCGAAGCCGGGCTTGAGGTTGATCCTGGACTGGTGGACGTAGACGTCCGAGCCCAGGATCTGCCGCGCCCGGTCCAGCACGCGCGGGTCGCGCACCAGTTTCGCGAAGACCTCGCTGATCTTGTGCACCTCGAACACCGACCGGATCTCGTCCGACTTCGGCTCGACGATCGAGCGCTCGTCGGCCCGGATCTCCGGGTCAGAGGTGAGCCGTCCCAGTTCCCTGCCGCACTCAGCGACCTCATCGGAGGTGAGGAGCTGGTCGACGGCGAGGAACCCGTCCCGCTCGAAGCCCGCCAGGTCCGAGCCCTCGATGGGCCCGGACGTACCCGGCTCGGACCACACGACGGGGTCCATCCGCGGCGTCGCCACCTCGGTGGCGCCACGAGTCGGGTACAGGTCGGCGGTGCGCTCGGGTGCGGTGGTCATGGATGTGCCTTCCTCTCCTCTCGTACGGCCCTGTCACATGGGCGGTGCGGCCGGCCGGCCTCGAACTGCGGTCAGTCCTCGTCCGGCTCGGTGAGCAGCGGGTAGACGCCGTTCTCGTCGTGGTCCTCCCGGCCCGTCACGGGCGGGTTGAAGACGCAGATGCACCGGAAGTCGGTCTTCGGGCGCATCGTGTGCTTCTCGTGCCCGTTCAGGAGGTACATCGTTCCGGGGGTGATCCAGTGCTTCTCACCGGTCTCTCTGTTGGTGAGTTCGGCCTCGCCCTCCACGCAGAGTACGGCCTCGATGTGGTTTGCGTACCACATATCCGTCTCTGTACCCGCGTAGAGGATTGTTTCGTGGAGCGAGAAGCCGACCCGCTCCTTGGCGAGGACGATCCGCTTGCTCTCCCAGGTGCCCGACGCCGACTTGATGTGGCGGTCGGTGCCCTCGACGTCCTTGAACGAACGAACGATCATGTGGTGGTGCCTCTCTCTGGGTGTTCGGCCCGAACGGGCCGGGTTTTCGTCCCCCGTCGCGGCGCCCGGACGGCGCGCGCGGGGTGCCCTCCAAAGGGGGCGGCCCGCCCCGGGTGGTACCGGGACGGGCCGGTGGCGACCGTCACCGCGGGCCTGATGCTCGCGCGGTGACGGCGCGTCGGGGGGACCGCGGTGCTACGCGGCCTCGCGGACGGAGCGCGCGAGGATGCGCAGGCCCTCGTCGAGCTCCTCCGGGGCAATGGTGAGCGCGGGCAGCAGCTTGATCACCTCGCTCTGCGGACCCGAGGTCTCGATGAGCAGCCCGTGCTCGAAGGCACGCTTCGCGACGCGGTCGGCGCGGGCCTTCTCCGCGAACTCCAGCCCCCACACGAGGCCGCGGCCGCGGAAGTCCGCGATCTCGCCCGGGTGTTCGTCGGCGATCGCCTTGAGCGCGGCCTCGACCTGCTCGCCCCGGCTGATGATCTGCTTCTCCATCTGGCCGTCGGTCCAGTACGTCTCCAGCGCGGCGGTCGCGGTGACGAACGCCGGGTTGTTGCCGCGGAAGGTGCCGTTGTGCTCGCCGGGCTCCCAGACGTCGAGCTCCGGCTTGAAGAGGGTGAGCGCCAGCGGCAGCCCGTACCCGCCGATCGACTTCGACAGGGTGACGATGTCCGGCTTGATACCCGCCTCCTCGAAGGAGAAGAAGGCGCCGGTGCGGCCGCAGCCCATCTGGATGTCGTCGAGGATGAGCAGCATGTCGTGCCGGGTGCACAGGTCGGAGAGGGCGCGAAGCCACTCGGCGCGCGCCACGTTGATACCGCCCTCGCCCTGCACGCTCTCGACGATCACGGCGGCCGGCTTGTTGAGCCCCGAGCCCTGGTCCTCCAGGAGGCGCTCGAACCAGAGGAAGTCGTCGACCTTGCCGTCGAGGTAGTCGTCGAACGGCATCGGGGTGCCGTGGACGAGCGGGATGCCGGCGCCCGCCCGCTTGAAGGCGTTGCCGGTGACGGCGAGGGAGCCGAGCGACATCCCGTGGAAGGCGTTGGTGAAGGAGACGATCGACTCGCGGCCCTTGACCTTCCGGGCGAGCTTCAGCGCCGCCTCGACGGCGTTGGTGCCGGTCGGCCCGGGGAACATGACCTTGTACGGCAGGTCGCGCGGTTCGAGGATCGTCGACTTGAACGTCTCCAGGAACGCCCGCTTGGCGCTCGTCGACATGTCGAGACCGTGCACGACGCCGTCCCGCTCCAGGTAGTCGAGGAGCGCGCGTTTGAGCACGGGGTTGTTGTGGCCGTAGTTGAGGGTTCCGGCGCCGGCGAAGAAGTCGAGGTAGGCGTGCCCGTCCTCGTCGTACATGTGGGACGCCTGCGCGCGGTCGAAGACGGTGGGCCAGCCACGGCAGTAGCTGCGCACCTCCGACTCCACGGTCTCGAAGACGCTGAGGTCAGGCTGGGTGATGGTCACGGCTTGCTCCAGGGAGTGGGTCGTGTGCGAGGAGTGTGATCGGGGCTTTTGGGGCGCACCGGCGGTGGACGGTGCGCGGTCGGGGCAGGGCCGCGGTCGGGCGCGCGCCTGCGGCGGTGGTCAGCGCCGTTCGTCGGCGAGCGCCACCGGGCCTATCCGGTACAGCACTTCGGGCTCGTGGCCCTCCTCGGGGAACGCCTCCGCTTCGAAGAGGACCTCCTTGGCGACGGGCGCGCCGTGGCGCTCCGCATAGGAGGTGAACAGCCGGTTCGAGGGGATGTTGTCGGGGGTGACCGTGGTCTCGATCCCGGCCGTGCCGAGCTCGCGGGCGGTGCGCGCCGAGAGCCCGTCGAGCATCGCCGCCGCCAGTCCGCGTCCGCGAGCCGCCTCGTCGACGGCCACCTGCCAGACGAGGAGCGTCTGCGGGCGGTCGGGACGTACGTAACCGGTGATGAAGCCGACCGGGGTACCTGCCTCGTCGCGGGCGACCACGGAGGTCGCCGCGTAGTCCCTGCACCACAGCAGGTAGCTGTACGAGGAGTTGAGGTCGAGCGTCCCCGAGTCCCTGGCGATACGCCAGATCGCGGCTCCGTCGGCCACGCGGGGAGTGTCCAGCTTCAGTCCCTCCGGCATTTCCCGGAAATCGCTGCGGGCACGTGCATCTTCTGCTTGTGCGGCGGTCATGCGGATTTAATTTACCTAGCAGAATCTCAAACTGCACGGGCGTGCGGGGTTACGTGTCCGAGGAGTCCTGTGTTATCGCGCGGGGGCGCGCAGGCGCGCATGCCCCTGCGTCGATCGCCGCCCGTGTCAGGATTTGCCCGGGCAAAAAGGGCGCGTTGTGGAATGTGTCACACCGCGGTAACCAGCGTGAGACGCGTTCGAATTACCGGCTAACAGCCCCTGAAATCGCGGCGTTTGAGGTAGCCGAAAGCGGGCAGAAGAAAACGGGAACCTGTGCTCTGAAACCCTGCCGCCGAATGCACTCTATTGTATGGGGTGCGGCGAGGACAGAGTTTTCCCGAAGAAGTTGGCCCCGGTTCACCGAGGCGTCTTCTCTTCTTCTCCCGACTCTCGGGGCGTGCGCCTCTCCTCGGCTTCCAACTCGTCGAGCGCCGCGAGCAGTTCGGCGGGCTCCGCGGTGCGTGGAGTCCGTGTCGACGAGGGCCCGGCGGACGGTCCCCGTGCGGTCGAGGAGGTACGTCGCCGGGATCGGCAGGGTGCACGGGTGGCCGCCGTTGACGCGTGCGAGGTCGAAGCCGAGCTGCCCGTACGCGGCTGCGAGTTCTTCGGGGAGGGCGGAGGCGAGGCCGAACTCCTCGGCGGCGCCCGAGCGAGGTGGAACCCGAGTTGCTCCTTCTCGGTCAGGACGAGCGACTCGTCGCGTATGTCGCAGGAGGGGCACCAGGTGCCCGGATAGAAGGTGACGATCAACGGGCCCCGGGCCAGCAGCGGTTGCGACGCCGCGCTGGCGGCCGACCAGGCCCGCGCTCTTCCGTACCGCGTACCCGGCCGCGCACCGCTGCTCGTATGGTGCCCCCATGGTTGAGAGCGGAACGCTGCACATCACGGGGCGGGTGCTCGTCGGCCCCGAGGACGTACGGGACGAACTCTGGGTCGTCGACGGGCGGATCACCTTCGAGCGGCCGGGGGCGTCGGCCGGTGCGCAGACGCGGCTGCACGGTTGGGTGCTGCCCGGGCTCGTCGACGCGCACTGCCACGTCGGCCTCGACGCGCACGGCGCGGTACCGGAGCAGCAGAGCGAGGAACAGGCGCTCACCGACCGCGGCGCCGGCGCCCTGCTGCTCCGCGACGCCGGCTCGCCCGCCGACACCCGCTGGATCGACGACCGCGACGACCTGCCCAGGATCATCCGCGCCGGCCGCCACATCGCCCGCACCAAGCGCTACGTCCGCAACTACGCGCACGAGATCGAGCCGGGCGACCTCGCGGCGTACGTCCGGAACGAAGCCAAGCGCGGCGACGGCTGGGTGAAGATCGTCGGCGACTGGATCGACCGGGAGGAGGGCGACCTGAGCGCGTGCTGGCCGCGGTGGGCGATCGAGGAGGCGATCGACGCGGCGCACGAGGAGGGCGCGAGGGTCACCGCGCACTGCTTCGCCGAGGACTCACTCCGCGACCTCGTCGAGGCCGGGATCGACTGCATCGAGCACGCCACGGGGCTCACCGAGGACACGATCCCGCTCTTCGCCGAACGGGGCACCGCCATCGTCCCCACGCTCGTCAACATCGCCACTTTCCCCCTGCTCGCCGACGGCGGCGAGGCCAAGTACCCGCGCTGGTCCGCGCACATGCGCCGGCTCCACGCGCGCAGGTACGAGACGGTCCGGGCGGCGCGGGACGCGGGCATCCCCGTCTACGCGGGGACGGACGCCGGCGGCTCGCTCGCGCACGGCCTCGTCGGCGAGGAGGTCGCCGAACTCGTCGCGGCCGGCATCCCCGCCGCCGAGGCGCTCTCCGCCGCCGCCTGGGGCGCGCGGTCCTGGCTGGGGCGGCCCGGGATCGAGGAGGGGGCCCCGGCCGACCTCGTCGTCTACGCGGAGGACCCGCGCGCCGACGTACGGGTGCTGACGGCGCCCGAACACGTGGTACTGCGCGGAGCGGTGCGTTAGCGGGGACCGTATCCTCGGGCGGGTCACCGACTCCAGGGGGCCGCATCATGACCGAGCGCAAACCGCCGGGGATCAGCTTCGAGTCCTGGGCCGACCGGCAGATCCGGGAGGCCGAGCAGCGCGGCGAGTTCGACGACCTGCCCGGCAAGGGCAAGCCGCTGCGCAGCCTCGACCAGCCCTACGACGAGTACTGGTGGCTCCGCGAGAAGGCCGAGCGCGAGAACCTCAGCTACCTGCCGCCCGCCCTCGTCCTGCGCAAGGAGGCCGAGCAGGCGCGCGAGCGGGCGGTGGCGGCGCGCAGCGAGGCCGAGGTGCGGGCGGTCGTGCGCGAGGTGAACGAGAAGATCCGGGCCGCGATCCGGAACCCGCCGGAGGGGCCGCCGCTGAACGTCGCGCCGCTCGACGAGGAGCGGCTCGTCGCCGCCTGGCGGGAGCGCCGCCCCTCGGCCTGAGGGCCCCTGGCGTCAGTAGGCGATCCTGCCCTTGTGGAACTGGCCGTCGAAGACGACCTGGAACCGTGCACCGTTCCGTACGTTGCTCGCGATCACCTTCCACTTCGCGCCGACGCGGACCTTGCGCGCGCAGTCGGGTCCCGGGTGGAAGCGGACGCAGACCTTCGTGGCGCCGCCCGAGGCGATGCGCAGGTTGATGTCCTTGCACCGGGAGGACGCGCGGTACGTGCCGCGGGGGTGGGGGATGAAGCTGTCGGCCTTCGTGTCGTAGGAGACGGCGTGCGAGAGGCAGGCCGATGCCGCCCGGTGCCGGGCGGGCGAGGTCTGCTCCGCGGTCGCGTGCGCGGGGGGCGACGAGGGCGGAGAGCGCGGCCGGCGCCGCGGCGGCGCAGAGGGCGAGGGGGCGAGCGGGCATCGGGTTCCCTTCCCGGGGGCGGTGCGTGCGGGAGCGTCGACAGGGTCTCAACTCGCCGCCGTCCCGGGCGTGGTGGACATGCCGGTTGTCGCCCGCTCGGCGGGCCGGGTCAGAGCCGGCCCGCCGCCATGTCGAAGAGCCGCCGCAGTACGGCGCCCCCGCTGACCCGCAGGCCGTCGTGGTCCCATGTGCCGGTGACCCAGGTCCGCACGCCTGGGACGGCCGCCGCGGTGGCGAGGGACGCGTCGCGGTCCACGTACATGTCGTCGTCGTAGACGGCGGCGAGGACCGGCACCTCGTTGCGGGCGAGGCGGTCGGGGGCGTAGAGGTCGGGCCAGTCGGTGCGTGCGGCGAGGAGGTGCGCCGTCTCGTCGAGGGGGCGCAGGGACGGGTCGGTGGTGAACATCCAGGGGTAGACCATCTCGCCCGTGAAGGGGACGGGGAGGCCGTCGGCCACGGATCTCGCCGCGTCGAAGTCGGGGAACTCGGCGCGTACCCGCTGGGCCGCCCAGCCGGTGCCGCGGGGCGTGACCGACCGCTGGGCGTAGATCGCCTCGTGGAGAGCGGCGAAGAGCGGGCTGCCGGCGAAGGAGACGGCGGAGCGGACCTGCTCCAGGAACGCCTCCGAGAGCACGCGGCCCGAAGTTCCCCTGGTCCAGGCGTCTTCCAGCAGGTAGTGGAGGCGGTGCGAGCCGGTCGTTTCGCCGAGCATCTTCCCGAGGAACTGGAACCTGGCGGCGGTGAGCGGGCTGCCGTCCGGGAGGCGTACGTCGGTTTCGAGGAGGTGCGCCGCGATCCGCCGCACGGTCGCGGCGTCCTGGGGGTAGCGCGCGTAGTGCGCCGTGACCTTGCGGGCCACGCGCGGGTAGGCGGCGCGGTAGACGTCGTCGGCCGAGGTGCGCAGGCCGGGGAGGCCGCCGGTGACGAACACCTCGTGGAGGCCCTCGGGCGCCTGCGAGAGGTAGGTGAGGGCGCAGAAGCCGCCGAAACTCTGGCCGAGCAGGGACCAGCGGACGTCCTCGCCGAGCAGCTCGCGGCGGATCGCCTCGGCGTCGCGGACGATCGCGTCGGCGCGGAAGTGGGCCAGGTACGACGCCTGCTGCTCAGGGGTGCCGCGGAGCGGGAGCGTGGTCGCGTCGGCCGGGGTGGAGCGGCCGGTGCCGCGCTGGTCGAGGAGGAGCACCCGGTAGCGCTCCAGGGCGACTTGGAGCCAGTGCTCCGCGCCCACGGGGCGGGGTGCCGGGTTGCCCGGGCCGCCCTGGAGGAAGAGCAGCCAGGGGAGTCGCTCGTCCTCGCGCCCCGCGGCGACGACCTCCCGCGCGTACACCTCGATCCGTTCGCCCGAGGGTTGCTCGTGGTCGAGGGGGAGGGTGAAGCGGTGGTCGGTGAGGACGGTCCCCGGGTGGCGCAGTACGGGCAAGGCGGCTCTCCTCGGTGTGTGTTGGGCAGGTCAGTGCCCGTGCTCGCCGGGGCGGTCGAGTACCGCGGCGAGCGCGGACGTGAACGCGTCGCTCGTCGCGCGGTCCCGGACGGCGACGCGGAACCACTCGGAGCCGAGCCCGGGGAAGGTGTCGCCCCTGCGCACGGCGAAACCGCGCCGTCGGAGGGCTTCCCGCAACCGCGGTGCGCGCGGGTGCCGCAGGAGGAGGAACGGGCCCTGCGGCTGGGGCGTCGCCGTCTCCAGGTCCGGCAACTCCCGCAGTCGGGCGAGGAGATGGGCACGCCGCTCGCCGAACTCCGCGGCGGCCGACTCCGCTTCGGCGAGCGCCGCCGGCTCGCTGCACGCCTCGGCCGCGGCGAGCGCGGGCGCGGAGACGGGCCACAGCGGCTGCTGGTGCGCGAGGAGCCGGGCCGTCTCCGGATCGGTGAGGACGTAGCCGATGCGCAGCCCGGCGAGCCCCCACGTCTTGGTGAGGCTGCGCAGGACGAGCAGCCTGCCGGGCAGGCGGCCCAACTGGGGTACGAGGGAGTGGCGTTCGCCCGGCACGGCGTCGACGAACGCCTCGTCGACGACGAGCGAGCGGCCCGGCCGTGCGAGCCGGGCGAGGTGTTCGGCCGAGTGGAGGACGCTCGTCGGATTGGTCGGGTTGCCGACGACGACGAGGTCGGCGGCCTCCGGGACGGCCTCCGGGTCGAGGCGGAAGCCGTCCGCGGCGTCGAGCAGATGGCGCGCGACGCGGTGCCCCGCGTCCCGCAGCGCCGCCTCCGGCTCGGTGAACTGCGGGTGCACCACGAGCGGTCGGGACACCGGCAGCGCCCGCGCGAGCAGGACGAACGCCTCGGCGGCGCCCGCGGTGAGCAGCACCTGCTCCGGCCGCACCCCGTGCCGCGCGGCGACCGCGGTGCGCGCCGCGGTGGGGTCCGGGTAGGCGGCGAGGTCGTCGAGCGACGCGGCGAGGCGGGCGCGGAGCCACGGCGGCGGGGTGCCGGTGCGCACGTTGACGGCGAGGTCGGTGAGCCCCGAGCCGCGGACCTCGGCGTCGCCGTGGTGGCGCAGATCGGGTGCGGGTTGCTCGGGTGCGGGGCGCGGCCTCCGGTCAGTCGGTGCGGACACGGTGCTCTCCTGTGGCTGCTGCGGCGACCGCGGCGGTCGCCCGTGCGGGGTGCGCCGCCGACCTGGTCTTCGGCACCAGCAGCCGGGCGGCGCCCACAGCACCGTACGGTGCCGCGGCCCCGAGCAGGGCGGCGGCCTCCGCCACCGAGGACGTGCCGAAGGCGGCCCGCGCGGTCGCCGACGCCGCCACGCCCGGCACGGCGGCCAACTCCGCGGCGCCGTACGCCCGCAGCGGCACCCCGAGCGCCCGCGCGGCGGCCCGCAGCCCCGGCTCGCCCTCCTTGCCCTCGACGGTCGCCAGCGCGCACGGCACCACCGCACCGGCGAGCGCGCGCACGCGGTGCACGAGCGCCAGCACCTCGTCTTCCGCGACGTCGCGGCATCCTCCGACGCCGATGACGACGGGGGTTGGAGGGGCGGGGGGTTCGTGGGTGGTCATGGGCGGGGTGTCGTGGTCCGGCGCGTCGGGCACGTTCGCGTGTACGCGGACGTGTCGGGCCGTACGCGTGCGGAGCTGGCGCGTCGGGTGGGTGTGGCGCACGGTGGGCGGTGCGGGAGCGGGGCTCCCGCGACGGGCGTGCGGGCCGGACGAAGACGTCCGCGGACCGCGGAGTGGGGACGAGGCGCCTCGGCGGCCTTCCGGCGCGTCGGAAGCGACGCGAGCCGAGGCCGTGCCCTACCCGGACGAGGGGTGACGCCCGCTCCGCGGCCGGTGCACGCGGCGGCTGCCACCGCGCGACTCCCGCCGCACGCAAACCGGTCGCGGGACGAGCCCGCGGTGCGCGTCGCGCGGCGCCGTCCGCCGGCTGCCGCCCCCCTCACCGGCACTGCGCCACCAGCCGCGTGGGCAGCTCGGGCGCCGCTGCCCAGTGCAGGTGGAGGTAGGAGGCGTGGACACGGCCGTGGACGAAGCCCTCCGTGCGGCCGTCGAACCGCCAGGCGGGCGAGGCGCCGGCGGCGGGGGCGAGCGAGGTGCGGTGGAACTCGTGCCCGCGGACGGTCGTGCCCGCGGTGGTGAGGACGCTCGTCGTCGCGGCGGTCGCCTCGCGGTAGCCGAGGGTGAGCCGTTCGCCCATGTGCCCGGTGGCGTCGAGGACACCGCACATCTCGCGTCCGTCCAACTCCCTCGTGAGGTAGAGGAGTCCGGCGCACTCGGCTACGACGGGCCCGCGGAAGCCGGCGATGGCGGCGCGCAGCGGCTTGTTCTCGGCGAGTTCGGCCGCGTACACCTCGGGGAACCCGCCCCCGACGACGAGCGCGTCCGCCTCTGCCGGCAGGCGCTCGTCGTGGAGCGGGTCGAAGACGGCGATCTCCGCGCCTGCGGCACGCAGGAGTTCGGGGTGCTCCGCGTACCCGAAGGTGAACGCCGGGCCGCCGGCCACGGCGACGACGGGACGTCCCCTGGTCCGGCGCGCGCCGCCCGCGGCAGCCGGCGGCGTACCGTACGCGCTCGACTCGGTGCCGCCCGCCGCCTGTCGGGCCTGCGCGCCGACCGCCTCGACCGGGTCCCACGCCTCGGCGTCGAGAGCCGGCGCGCTGCGCGCGAGCGCCAGCAGCGCCGGCAGGTCGCACCCCTCGCGGACCTGTGCGGCGAGCGCGTCCACCGCCTCCACCGCCTCCCTCCGGCGCTCCGCTACCGGCACCAGCCCCAGGTGGCGGCTGGGCGCGCGCACGGCCTGCCGCCGGTGGAGCACGCCGAGCACGGGCACGGGCGAGTCCGCCAACGCCTCCCGGAGCAGGGCCTCGTGGCGTGCCGAGCCCACCTTGTTGAGGATGACACCGCCGAGCCGCACGCCGGGGTCCCAGCTCGCGAAGCCGTGGACCAGCGCGGCCACCGAGCGGGACTGCGAGGACGCATCGACGACGAGCACGACGGGCGCCCGCAGCTCCTTGGCGACCTGCGCCGTGGACGCGAGCTCGCCCCGTCGGGCCGCGCCGTCGTGGAGGCCCATCACCCCCTCGACGACGGCGAGTTCGGCCCCCGAGGCGCCGTGCGCGAAGAGCGGCGCGAGGCGCTCGGTGCCGCAGAGGAACGCGTCGAGGTTGCGCCCGGGGCGCCCGGTGGCGAGCGCGTGGTAGCCCGGGTCGATGTAGTCGGGGCCGACCTTGTGCGGCGAGACGGCGAGGCCGCGCTCCGCGAACGCGGCCATCAACCCCGTTGCCACGGTGGTCTTTCCGCTCCCCGAGGAAGGAGCCGCGACGACGAGCCGGGGCGTACCGCCCCCGCCTGCCCTCACCATTCGATGCCTCGCTGGCCCTTCTGGCCCGCGTCCATCGGGTGGCGCACCTTCGTCATCTCGGTGACGAGGTCGGCCGCCGCGCACAGTTCCTCCGGCGCGTTCCGGCCGGTGATCACGACATGCTGGTGGCCGGGGCGCGTGCGCAGCACCTCGACGACCTCAGCCGCGTCGATCCAGCCCCAGTGCATCGGGTAGGCGAACTCGTCGAGCACGTACATCCGGTACGTCTCGGCGGCCAGGTCGCGCTTGACCTGCTCCCAGCCCTCCTTCGCCGCCTCCTCGCTCTCCAGCTCCCCGTCGCGCTGGAGCCAGGACCAGCCCTCGCCCATCTTGTGCCAGGCGACACCGCCGCCCTCGCCGCTCTCGCCGAGCACCCGCAGCGCGCGCTCCTCGCCCACCCGCCACTTGGCGGACTTCACGAACTGGAACACCCCGACGGGCCATCCCTGGTTCCAGGCGCGCAGCGCCATCCCGAAGGCGGCGGTCGACTTCCCCTTGCCCGTGCCCGTGTGGACGGCGAGGAGGGGGCGGTTGCGGCGCTGCCGCGTGGTGAGGCCGTCGTCGGGGATCGTGTTCGGCTTGCCCTGCGGCATTACGCTGCCCTCCGGGTGCTGGTGGTCGCGGTGCGTACGAGCTCGGTCACGGTGTCCTCGCGCAACTCGTCGAGCGTGACGGCCTCTCCGCCGAGCGCGCACGCCAACTCCCCGGCGAGGCCGAGGCGTACGGGTCCCGCCTCGCAGTCGACGACGACGGAGGCGACGCCGTCGGCGGCGAGCAACCCGCCTGCCCTGCGGGCGCGTTCGACGGGTTCCGGCCCGCCGGTGGCCCGCCCGTCGGTGACGGCGACGAGCAGCGGGCGGCGCGACGGGTCCCGCATGCGCTCGACGCGCAGCACGTCGCGCGCGCGGAGCAGACCGGCGGCGAGCGGCGTGCGCCCGCCCGTCGGCAGCGACTCCAGACGGGCGGCCGCCGTGTCGACGGAGGAGGTCGGCGGGAGGGCCACCTCGGCGTCCGAGCCGCGGAAGGTGACCATGCCGACCTTGTCCCTGCGCTGGTAGGCGTCGAGGAGCAGTGAGAGCACGGCGCCCTTGACGGCGCTCATCCGCTTCCGCGCCGCCATCGACCCCGACGCGTCGACGGCGAAGAGCACGAGGTTGCCCTCCCGCCCTTCGCGCACGGCCTCCCGCAGGTCGTCCCCGCGCACGAGGAGGCCGGGCCCCGAGCGCCCGCGTGCCTGCTGGTACGGCGCGGCCGCGAGGACGGTGGCGCTCAAGTGGAGGCGTCCCAGGGCGCCTCGGGGGCGGCGCGCACCCGTGGTGCGGCCGTGCGCCGTGCGGGCACGGGAGCGGCGGCCTGCC
>NZ_AJTQ01000135.1 GCF_000262345.1 Streptomyces xiaopingdaonensis
CGCGGAACGGGGCGGCGACGGGGGCCGGTTGCTGCTCGCCGCCGGCGCCGGGCCTCGCGGGGGTGCCCTCGTCGGAGTGCTCTCCGTCCGCGGGCTCCGCTTCGGCCTCCGGCTGCTCGGCAGGCGCCTCCTGCTCCGGGGCCTCCTGGCGGGGCGCCGACTCGCTCTCGCCCGTGGGCTGTTGGGGGAGTTCGGGGGGTTCGGCCCCGGTGCCGTCCTGCGCCGCCTCTCCCTGCGGCTGCTCGGCGGGCGGCTCCGCGCCGCCGCCCGGGCCGTCGTCGTCGGGCCCGTCGTCGGGGGCCTCGGCGCCTGCCTCGTCGAGGACTTCGTCGAGCTTCTCCTCGTCGAGCCCGGGTGCGTCGAACGGGTTGCGGCGGCGCCGGTGGGGGAGTGCGAGGAGGGCGGCCTGGCGGACGTCCTCGGCGGCGACGTCCGTCCTGCCCGCCCAGGCGGCGAGCGCGGTCGCGGTGCGTGCCATCACCAGGTCGGCGCGCATGCCGTCGACTTCGAAGGCCGCGCAGACGGCCGCGATCCGGTGGAGCGCGCCGTCGCCGAGCCGCACCTGCGGCAGCAGGTCACGTGCGAGCGCGATCCGCTCGCGCAACTCCTGCTCGCCCGCGCTCCATCGGGCGGCGAAACCGCCCGGATCCTCGTCGTACGCGAGCCGCCTGCGCACCACCTCGACCCGCTCCGCCGTCTCCCGCGAGGCGCGCACCTCGACGGTGAGCCCGAACCTGTCGAGCAACTGCGGCCGCAGCTCGCCCTCTTCGGGGTTCATCGTGCCGACGAGCAGGAACTTCGCCTCGTGCCGCACCGACACCCCCTCGCGTTCGACGTGCGAGGCGCCCATCGCGGCGGCGTCCAGGAGGAGGTCGACGAGGTGGTCGTGGAGGAGGTTGACCTCGTCGACGTAGAGCACGCCCCGGTGCGCCTCGGCGAGCAGCCCCGGCTCGAACGCCTTCACCCCCTCGGCGAGCGCGCGCTCGATGTCGAGCGCGCCGACGAGCCGGTCCTCCGAGGCGCCGACGGGCAGCTCGACCATCCGCGCCGCCCGCTCCTCGGCCTCGGGCACGGTGTGCGGACCGTCGGGGCACTGCGGGTCGGGCCGCTGCGGGTCGCAGGAGAACCGGCAGCCCGGCACCGTGCGCACGGGCGGCAGCAGGGCCGAAAGCGCCCGTACGGCCGTCGACTTGGCCGTCCCCTTCTCACCGCGGACGAGTACGCCGCCGACCGCGGGCGAGACCGCGTTGAGGACGAGCGCCAGGCGCAGGTCGTCCATGCCGACGAGTGCGGAGAACGGGTAGGCGCCGTGGGCGCTCCCCGGGGTGTCCATAGCTGATGACCCTCCGATTCGGGTTGGTGCTGCGGGCGGCGCTTCCCGGTTCACGGGGCGCCCGGCGGGACGAAGTCGAGCCCCGGTGGCGGGCCCTCCTCGACGAGGCGGAGCAGCGCGTCCGTGTCGAGGTGCTCCTCCACCAGGTCGCCGAGCAGGTCGAGTTCGGCCTCGCGGAGCGCGGCGAAGCTCGTCGAAGGGGCGGGTGTGAAGTCGCGGCCCGTCACGCCTGCGACCTCGCGGAGGAGCGCGCGGCGGAAGGCGTCGCACTCCAGGGCGCCGTGCCAGTGCGTACCGCTCACCGAACCGACGCGGCATCCGTCGATCGCCCGCCCCTCGGCGTCGACGGTGAAGGGTTCGCCGTCGTCGACCTCCGCGACGCCGTGGTGGATCTCGTACCCTTCCAGCGGCTCCCCGAGCGCGAACCCGTGCGGGCGCGCCAGGGTCTTCTCCGCCGCGAAACGCACCCGGACCGGGAGCAGCCCCAGCCCGTCGACGGTGCCGGCGCGGGACTCCACATCGTCCTCGATGCGCTCGCCGAGGAGCTGGTAGCCGCCGCAGATCCCCAGCACGGGCCGGCCCGCGGCCGCGCGCTTCCGAAGCGCGCCGTCGAGCCCCCTGGCGCGCAGCCACTCCAGCGCGCGGACCGTGCCGCGGGTGCCGGGGACCACCACCAGGTCCGCGTCGTCGAGCTCCTCCGGCCGCTCGGCGTACCGGACGGCGACGCCCGGTTCCGCGCCGAGCGCGTCGACGTCGGTGAAGTTCGACATCAGCGGAACGGCGAGGACGGCGACGCGCAACACCTCGCTTCCGTACGGCGGTTGCACGGCGGAGCGGCCGCGGCCGAGCGAGAGTCCGTCCTCCGCGTCGATGCCGATACCCTCGCGGTGGGGGAGCACCCCCAGCGTGGGCCGCCCGGTGAGCTTCTCCAACATCGCGAGTCCTGGCGCCAAGAGCCCCCGGTCCCCGCGGAACTTGTTGACGACGTACCCGGCGAGGTGGGCCTGGTCCTCGGGCGCCAGCAGCGCCGTCGTACCGAAGAACGAGGCGAAGACGCCGCCCCTGTCGATGTCGCCCACGACCACGGCGGGCAGTCCGGCCGCCCGCGCGAGTCCCATGTTGACGAGGTCGGTGCCGCGCAGGTTGATCTCGGCGGGGCTGCCCGCACCCTCGCAGATCACCGCGTCGTGGGTGCGCCGCAGCTCCTCCAGGCACGCGACGACGGTGCCGAGGAGCTCGCCCCGCCCCCGGAACGCAGGACGGTCGGGCGCGGCCTCCCCTTCGGCGAAGTAGCCGCGTGCGCTGAGTTCGCCCACCGGCCGCCCCAGCAGCACCACTTGGCTGCTGCGCTCCCCGCCCGGCTTCAGCAGCACCGGGTTCATCAGCGCGGACGGCTCGACGCCTGCCGCCGCCGCCTGCATCGCCTGCGCCCTGCCGATCTCCGCACCGTCGGCCGTGACGAACGAGTTGAGGGACATGTTCTGCGCCTTGAACGGCGCGACGTTCCACCCGCGCCGCCGCAGCCACCGGCAGATCCCCGCCGTGACCACGCTCTTGCCCGCGTCCGAGGTGGTGCCGAGCACCAGCAGCCCGCCGCTCACCGGCCCTCCCCGCGACGAAGGGCGCCCGCGGCGAGGCGAGCGGAGACGACGAGACCGAGCGAGACGAACGCGACCGCCCGCGAGAGCCGCACCGCACGGGGTATGTCCGACGGTTCGACGGCGCGGCCCGGCGCGTTGAGCACCGGGCGGTGCTCGGTGCGGCCTCCGTACGAGAGCGTCCCGCCGAGTCGCACACCGAGCGCACCGGCGAACGCGGCTTCCACGGGGCCCGCGTTGGGGCTCGGGTGCCGGTGCGCATCGCGCCGCCAGGCGCGGAGCGCGGCCCGCGGCTCCGGGCCCGCGAGCGCCGCCGCAGCGGCCGTGAGCCGGGCGCCGGGGAAGCCGGCGGCGTCGTCGAGGCGGGCCGAGGCCCAGCCGAACCGGCGGAACCTGGGCGAGCGGTGGCCGACCATGGCGTCGAGCGTGTTGACGGCGCGGAAGCCGACGAGTCCCGGAAGCCCGGCGGCAGCCCCCCACACCAGGGCGCCGACGACCGCGTCCGACGTGTTCTCCGCGACCGACTCGACGACGGCGCGGGCGAGGCCGTCGGCGTCGAGCGCCTGCGGGTCGCGTCCGCACAGGTGCGGGAGGCGGGCGCGGGCCCCGTCGAGGTCACCGTGCCCGAGCGCTTCGCCGACAGCCTGCGCCTCGGCCGCAAGTCCCGTTCCGCCGAGGACGCTCCAGGCGGCAGCGGCCGTGAGTCCGGCGGTCGCCGGAGCGCCCGCACGGCGTGCGAGGCGCGCGAGCGCCGCCGCGGCCGCTGCGGCGCCGCCGGCGCAGAGCACCGTGTAGGCGGCGCCCGCGGCGCGGTCGTCGCGCCACAGCCGTGCCTCCAGCGCGGCGGCGGTGCGGCCGAAGGCGGCGACGGGGTGGGCCCTCCGCGGGTCGCCGAAGGCGAGGTCGGCGGCGAAACCGAGGACGAGCCCCGCGAGTTCGGGGCGCGCCCCGATACGGAAGTGATCCCCTGCGCGTGCGGGCGCGGGGGACGGCGGACGCGGCATGCTCAGTCCGCCGCCTCGCCGGCGCGCGCCGGCCCGCGGGGTGCGGTGGTCCGTCGGCGGGGGCGGGTCGCGCCCGGGGCGCCGCGGCGTACGGCGGAGAAGCCACGCATGGCAGGTGTCCTCACTCAGGGTCCTCGCCCTGGCTCGACGTGACCGGCGGTGGAAGTCTCCTGGCTCCCCGGCTCTGCACGCCTTCCCCGCCTTCCGGCCGGCACCGTCGCGGTGGTCGGCCGTGGCTTCCTGGGGGGACGCTCCCCGGTGACAGTGGCGGGACCGCGCCGGATTCGCACCGGCTTCCTCCCTGCCGCCGTTTCGGCAACGGCAGTTCACCACGCGGGGGTGAACCCGTCAACTCGCACATGACCTGCGACGGCGCGGAGCGGGCAGACACGCCGCGGGGCCGGCGGAGCACTGCTCCACCGGCCCCGCGGCGTCCTCCGTACGGGTACGATCGCGAACCGGGCGCCCGCGCAGGGGAGTTGGCGCGAGTCAGGCGGCGATCAGCCAGATACCGAAGGCGACGGCCCCCGCGCACAGCGCGTAGCAGGCGTACGCGCCGACCCGCGCCGGAGTGTGCACGCTGCCGTCGGCCCTGCGCGTACTGCCGCCGACGATCCCGACGGTGAAGAGTCCGACGAGCACCACGGTCGCCAGCAGGCTGACACCGAAGACCTCGCCGAGCGCGCCCCAGTCGATGTGCATGGTCCTGCCTTCCTGTTCAGGGGAGCAGCGGTGCCGAACCGGCCCGCTGCGGCGTCTCGGCACCGGTCTCGGCCGCGCGCACGGCCGCGGGCGGCTGCTCCGGGGCGCCGTCGACCGCGGCCAACGCCTCCTGCGTGGCGGCGGTTTCGGCCTCGCCGCTCTGTGCGGCGCCTGCGGGCGGCGGTGCGACCGAGCGCATCGCGGTGGTCACGACGCCGGCCGGCTCCGGCTCGGGGAGCGCGGCGCCGGGGCTCGGCTCGTCGAAGACGGAGTCGTCGTTGACGTTGGTGTGGTCGACGGGCTCGCGGCGCGAACGGGCCCAGATGCCGAGGCAGATGACGAGCGCGAGGACCGCGACGGTGGCGACGCCCCAGTCGCCCTGCCCGGCGAGGAGCGCCGAACCCGCGGCGACGAGTCCGGCCGCCGGCAGCGTCAGCCCCCAGCCGACGACCATCCGCCCCGCCGTCGACCAGCGCACCACGCCGCCCTTGCGCCCGAGGCCCGCACCCATCACGGCGCCCGAGCAGACGTGCGTCGTGGAGAGCGAGAAGCCGATGTGCGAGGAGGCGAGGATCGTCGCCGCCGCGCTGGTCTGGGCGGCGAAGCCCTGCGGCGGCTGGATGTCGGTGATGCCCTTGCCCATGGTGCGGATGATGCGCCAGCCGCCGAGGTAGGTGCCGAGCGCGATGGCGATGCCGGCCGACGCGATGACCCACACCGGCGGGTCCGAACCGGGCGCGAGGGCGCCGCCCGTGACGAGCGCGAGCGTGATGACGCCCATCGTCTTCTGCGCGTCGTTGGTGCCGTGCGCGAGCGAGACGAGCGCAGCCGAGGTGATCTGCCCCGCGCGGTAGCCCTTGAAGGTCTGCTGCTCGTCCGCGTTCCTCGCCACGCGGTAGGTGAGCCTCGTCGAGAGGGTCGCCGCGATGCCCGCGACGAGCGGTGCCGTCAGCGCGGGTATGAGCACCTTCATCACGACGACCCCGCCGTTGACCGCGCCCATGCCGACGGACGCGACCGTGGCGCCGATCAGACCGCCCATCAGGGCGTGCGAGGAGCTGGAGGGAAGTCCGGCGAGCCAGGTCAGCAGGTTCCAGATGACCGCGCCCACCAGCCCGGCGAAGATCACTTCAGGTCGGACGCCGGCGCTTTCGTCGATGATCCCGGAAGAGATGGTCTTGGCGACCTCGATCGAGAGGAAGGCGCCGACCAGGTTGAGCACGGCCGACATGCCCACCGCCACTTTGGGCTTGAGCGCCCCGGTGGAGATGGTCGTTGCCATGGCGTTGGCCGTGTCGTGGAAACCGTTCGTGAAGTCGAACACCAAGGCCGTGACGATCACGATCCCGATGAGAAGCGTGATGTGTTCCATGCACCAGGCACAATCAGTTCGAAGGGCAGTGACAGGCCGAACGTAGGGACGGTGGGTGAACGGAAGGTGAACTGGGCCCAGCGCCCGGGTGTCCAGCGCCCCCGGTCTTCGGAATGCCGAGTCATACACCGCTGACCTGCACATCCGCAGCCGACTCCACCCCCGTGTGTAACGTGCGTCACACCGTTCCTGCGGCCCCGCGCGCCCCGCGTTCCCCTCTGTTCACCACCGGGCTCCGGTACCGGCGACGGGCGGCGGGTTCGGCCGTCGCTGCCGCGCGTACGTGCACGTGTCGGCGTCGTGCGCGCCGAGGTGTACGTCCGACGCCCGCGCTCGTCGCTCCCGTCCGCCAACCGGGCTCACAATGGGGGGAGTTGCCCACTGTCCGGGAGCGAGGATGCGCCGAGCGGATGCTCACGTCGTAGGCCCTGAGATGTTCGCCCAGGTGGGGCTCGGCATCCTGGCGCTGGTCGTACTGTTCGTTGTTGGGGTCGTCTTGGTCGCCCTCCGCGATGATGCGCGGAAGCGCACGTCGCAGCGGCTCGCTCGGGAAGCCGCGGTCAGGCGGCGCGTGCAGCATGAGGAGGAGCTGCGTCGTGACCGCGAGGCACTGTCCGCGCTGCCGAGAAAACCGGTCCCGGATCGCCGGAGGCCGGATCCCGAGCTGATCCTCGATCACGTCTTGCGGGAATTCCGAAGGAAGCCGAAGGACTCCTCGTCCATCGACATGGTGATGAGGACTCCGGAGTGGGCCCGCCTCGAACCATCGGAGATCCGGCACGCATGGAACAGGGCGGTCAGCGAGGGTTTGGCCCTCTACGACGACAACGCACAGCGCTGGCGGCTCACCCGTCGCGGACACCGGATTTTCGAAGAGTTCGCTGGAGACAGGAAGCGTATGGACGAGGCAGAGCAGAAGCGGAACCAGCCGTCCGTCACCATCGACGCCCGCGGAGCTGGCAACGTGGCGCACACGGTCCACGGCGACATGCTCGGCGGCACGGTGAACAACGCGACATCGGGTAGGTCCACATCGGCGGAAGTGGACTTGCCGACTGTACTCGCGCTGCTGGAGCAGGTGCGAGCGGCACTTGCCGATGCTGAAGGGCTGTCGGGCCACGCTCGCACCCGGGCCTTGGCCGATCTCGACGAAGTCGACCGCGAGCTGCGCGTCCCCGGAGAAGAGCGGGAGCCAGGCCGGATTCAGACGGCTCTGGAGCGTCTTCGCACCACGTTCGTCGGCGTGGAGGGGCTGCTCGAAGCCGTGAACCGGATCTGGGACCACCTTCGCGCCTGGCTGCCGGGGTAGGAAGCGACCGCCCCCGTACCGGTTCGTCCGGACTGCCCGAAGGCGGGTCACAACTCCCGGGCGCGCAAGTGACGTCGGCGCCCCGAGGCCCGCCCTGCGCAATCGCCCCGCCCCAACCTACCGACGCCCCACCCCTTCCCCGGCCGACGTCGCATGCGTGAGCCGCATCTTCGACTGGCGGTGCGGGAGTTGCTCCCAGTCCGACATGAACTCCGCGGCGAGCCCGTGGCGTTCGGCGAGCGCGGCGAGCGTCTCGGTGCGGTAGTAGAAGTCCTCGCGGAGCACGTGGTGTTCGCGTCCTGTCGTCCGGTCGAAGGTGAAGTCGAAGCGGCCGCCGGGGGCGAGGACGCGGCCGACGTGGGCGAAGCACTCTTCGATCACCGACAGCGGCGAGTGCGAGAAGACGCTGTGCGCCTGGACCACCGTGAAGTGCCCGGCCGGCAGGAAGTCGAAGGTGAGGTCGCCGGTGACGGCGAGATGCGGCAGCCGGTCCTGCAGCCCGTACCGGACGAGCGTCCGCTTCGCGGCGACGAGGATGTCGGGCGAGATGTCGACCCCGTAGTAGTTCCCGGGCTCCAGGTACGCGATGAACCGCCAGCCGGCGCGCAGGTTGCCGCAGCCGATGTCGAGCATCCGGTCCTGCGGGGTGAGCCCGTGCGCACGCAGGTAGTCGAACTGCATCCGGCCAACGCGCAGCCAGACCTCCTCGCCGTCGTGCCCGCCCACCGCGCCCTCCGGACTCCGCGCGGCATCCGATGCCATCACCGCGCGGTAGTACGAGACGTGGTCGCGGTGGCGGGCCCGCAGCCAGGCGTCCCGCGCGGCCCGCCGCAGATGAGTGGGGACGCGCTCGGGGTGGCGCAGTACGAAACCGGCCTTGTGCAGCAGCGTGCCGCGGCGCGTGGGCAGGCCGTACGGCAGGCGTGATCGGGCCATGGGCCCTCCTCGGGTGGTCACCGGAACCGTCCGTGTCCGCAACGTAGCACCGTGTGACGGAGCCCGCCCTTCCACGAAGTACGGCGGCGGACCCCCGGCCCCGCGCCGGGGACGCGCGGGATAGCCTGCCGAAGGAGGTGTACGAAATGGAAGAAGCCTGGCGCCAGTTGGTGGCCACGGCCCGGCGCACGGTCGAGGACGGCCTCGTCGTCGGCACGTCGGGGAACGTCTCGTGCCGGGTCGGTGACACCGTCCTCGTGACGCCGAGCGGCGTCACCTACGACCGCCTCGACGACGGCGACCTCTGCGCCGTCGACCTGGAAGGCGAAGTGACGGCGGGCACCGCGGTGCCGACGAGCGAACTGCCGATGCACCTGGCGATCTACCGCACCACCGCCGCCCGCGCGGTGGTCCACACGCACGCGGTCCACGCCACCGCCGCCTCCACCCTCGTCGACGAGCTGCCGCCGATCCACTACATGGCGGCCGCCCTCGGC
>NZ_AJTQ01000136.1 GCF_000262345.1 Streptomyces xiaopingdaonensis
CCCCGTCCGCGTCGCGCCGTACGCCACCTACGGCAGTCCCGAGCTCGCCGCGCACATGACCGAGGCGCTCCGCGACCGCAACGCCTGCCTCCTCCGCAACCACGGCACCGTCGCGTACGGCGACACCCTGGATCAGGCGTACGACCGCACCGCGCAGCTCGAGTGGATGTGCCGCGTCTGGCTCACCGCCTCCACCGTCGGGCAGCCGAGCCTCATCGCCCCCGACGAACTGCGGCGCGTGGCCGAGAAGCTGAGCGGATACGGGCAGCGCGGGAGCTGAAGGGGACCGCGCCCGGGTGGCCTCCGCCCACCGCGTAACGGAGACTGGCCGGGATGCGAGCACGTACCGCGGCGGCCCTCGCCGCCGGAACCTTCCTCGGCACCGGCGCGGCAGCCGTGGCGGCCGGCCGCTGGGCCGCGGGCGCCGCGCTGCCGGCCCGCCGCTCGGGAGCCCCGGTGCCGGCCGGCTTCGAGGGTCCGCCGCTCACCGTCCACGCCGTCGGCGACGCCCGGATAGCGCTCACCCGCTCCCTCGCCACCCTGCGGCCCGGTGTCTACGGCGTCCGGGGCAGGTCGGGCCACGCCCAGGCCGGGCCCGTCCTCCCGGACGAGTCGGCGCGGGCCGAGGCGCACGTCGTGCTGCGCCGGCTGCTCACGGCCGACGGGGACCTGCCGCACACGGGAAGCACCGTGCGCCTCACGCCCCAGCTGCACACCGGAGACCCGCAGAGCGCCCTCGGCATCGACTTCTCCGACGTCGACGTACCGGGCGAACTCGGCGCCCTCCCCGCCTGGTTCGTCCCCGGCGACCGCAGGACCTGGGTGCTCGCCGTACACGGCCTCGGCACCACGCGGGAACTCGTGCTCAACCTGCTCCCCTTCCTCCGTAAGCAGCGCCTCCCCGTCCTCGCGCCGGCCTACCGCGGCGACGCGGGCGCCCCCGGACGCGCCCCCCGGCGCCCCGGCGGCCCCGAGTGGCACGACCTCGACGCAGCCGTCCGGTACGCCGTGCGCCACGGAGCGCGCCGGGTCGTCCTGCTCGGCTGGTCGAGCGGCGCGACGATGGCCCTGCGTACCGCATGCGAGTCCCCGCTCAGGGAGCGGATCGCCGGCCTCGTCCTCGACTCGCCCGTACTCGATCCGGCCGCCGCCCTCCGCGCACTCGCCGCCGCGCACCACGTACCGAGGGCGCTGCTCCCGCTCGCCGCCCGCGCCGCCGGGGGAGAGGCGGAGAACGCCGCCCAGCAGCCCGTCGTCGAGCCCTCGCACCTGCGCGTCCCCACACTCCTCGTGCACGGCCCCGACGACACCGTCGCCGACTGGGACGGCTCGCGCGCACTCGCCGAGGCCCGCCCCGCACGCGTCACCCTCCACACCGTCCCGCACGCGCCGCACTCGGCGATGTGGAACGCCGACCCCGACGGGTACGAGCAGACCCTCGGACGGTTCCTCACCCCGCTGATGTGAGGGCCCCGGAACCGTCCCACGCGCCCCAACTCCCGCTCCAGGCACGGCTCGACGCGGCGAAAAGGGGACCCCAGATTTGGGCGGGCGCGGGGCACCGTGAAGACTGCTCCCGTGACGTCGTCCCGTACACCGCGAGAGAGCCGGCTCCGCCTGGTACCCAGCACGCCCGCAGCGGCCGTGCACCGCAAGGTCACGGTCCCGAGGACCAGGACGGCGCCGCCCCCGCCCGAAGGCGTGCTACCGCCGGAGCGCCTCGCCCGACAGGCCAGGGCAGCCCTGGAAGGCGCGGTACGCCTGGCCCGCTGGGCGGCCGAGACCGGCCTCTCGCCCCGCGCAGAACCCGCGGCCGCACGCGCGGCCGCCGAGGTGCTCGGCGAGGCCGCGCCGGTGCCCGCCGCATGGGACCGGGCGCGCCTCGCGGGGCTCGTGGAGCTCCACGGCGAACAGGTGCGCGCCGGTTGGCGGTTGCGCGCCTGGGAGCGCGACGACGCCGCCGTGCTCCGCGGCTGGGTCGCGCTCTTCGACGCCTGGTCGCTCGCCCACCCGCCGCCCTCCTCGCTCCACGCGGGGCTCGCGGCGGAGACGGTGCAGGCGGTCCCGCAGTTCCTCTCGGTGATGCACCTGTCGGCAGGCCCCGTGTCGTTCAGCCTCCTCCAGGAGCTCCTCACCGGGCGGATCGAGGAGCTCCGCGCCGAGCGGGACCCGGAGCACCCGGTCCGCATCACCACCGAGGCCGAGGACGCGCTCGCCGGCGTCCTCGACTGGGCGCTCGACGGCCTCTCCGGCGTCGGCGCCCTGGTGCGCTGCCCCGACGAGGGCCTCGAACTCACCGGCGCCAAGGGCGGCCCGCGCCAAGGCTCCGCCGTGCTCACCCCGCTGGGCAACTGGGCGGTGTGGACGAAGCTGGAGCAGATCTGCGTCGCCGCGCAGAGCCCGGCCGGCAACATCGAGCACGCCGCCGCCGACATGCTCCGCGGCTGCGCCCGCCTCACCCCCGGCCCCGCCCGTGCCGAGTACCGCGCCTGGCTCGCCGCACGTCCGACGGGGCCCGCCGTCACCGAGCTCCTCGACGCCGCGAGGGGAGAGGACCCGCTCACGCGCGGGCTCGCCTTCGAGGCGCTGCGCGTCGTGGGCGAGCCGGCGGAGGGCGCCGTCCAGGAGGCGGCGGCCGAGCCCGTGCTGCGTCCCTACGCGCTGCTCTGGCTCGCCGAGCTGGCCGGTGCCGACCCGGAGGAGCTCGCGGCCGAGGTGGCGTCGCCGCACGGGGTGCTCACGCGGGAGGAGGCGACGTGGCTGTGGGTGGACACGGCGGCGGCCGTCGCCGACCACGGGGAGGAGCGGCTCCTCGTCGACCACCTCGACACGGCGGTGCAGGGCTCCGTGCCGCGGCTCCTGGAGGAGGTCCGCGCCAGCGGGCATCCGCGCACGGTCCAGGTCCTCGTCGCCCTCGCGGCCGCCCACCCGGACCCGGTGCTCGCGAAGGCGGTGCGCAGGGCCGCGTTCCAGGTGCACACGGGCGGGGAGTGAGGGCTTCGCCGTCCGGCCCGGAAACCGGTTTGCGCTGCGCCGTTAGACTGGGGGGCATGCCTTACCTCCTCGTGCATTAGACGTGCGTACAGGGCCGACCGCGTCGCGCCCGTCCGCCGCAGACCCCAGTACGCACGTCCTTTTTCCTGCCTTGGAGTTCTCTGTGATCACCGTTTCCGGTCTTGAACTGCGCGTCGGCGCCCGCGTCCTGATCGAGTCGGCCAGCTTCCAGATCGCGCCGGGCGACCGCATCGGCCTCGTCGGCCGGAACGGCGCCGGCAAGACGACCCTCACCAAGTGTCTCGCGGGCGAGGGCACCCCCACGGCGGGCACCATCACCGGCGGCGGCGAGGTCGGCTACCTCCCCCAGGACCCGCGCACGGGGGACCTCGACATCCTGGCGAGGAACCGCATCCTCGCCGCCCGCGGGCTCGACCGCGTCATCGACGGCATGCGGAAGAACGAAGAGCTGATCGCGAGCGCGGAGGGCACGCAGCGTGAGCGTGCGATGCGCAAGTACGAGCGCCTGGAGACCGAGTTCCTCACCAAGGGCGGGTACGCCGCCGAGTCCGAGGCCGCAACGATCGCCGCCAGCCTCGGGCTCCCCGAACGCATCCTGGACCAGCCGCTCCGCACCCTCTCCGGCGGCCAGCGGCGCCGCGTCGAGCTCGCCCGCATCCTCTTCTCGGACGCCGACACCCTCCTCCTCGACGAGCCGACGAACCACCTCGACGCCGACTCCATCGTGTGGCTCCGCGACTTCCTCAAGTCCTACCGCGGCGGCCTCGTAGTGATCTCCCACGACGTCGAGCTGATCGAGACCGTGGTCAACAAGGTCTTCAACCTCGACGCCAACCGCTCGGCGCTCGACATCTACAACATGGGCTGGCACCAGTACGTCGTCCAGCGCGAGGACGACGAGAAGCGGCGCAAGCGGGAGCGGGCCAACGCGGAGAAGAAGGCGTCGGCTCTCAACTCGCAGGCCGACAAGATGCGCGCCAAGGCGACGAAGGCGGTAGCCGCCAAGAACATGGCCCGCCGAGCGGAGAAGCTCCTCTCGGGCCTCGAGGAGGAGCGCCGGTCCGACAAGGTCGCCAAGCTCCGCTTTCCCGAGCCGGCCCCCTGCGGCCGGACACCGCTGATGGCCGAGGACCTCTCCAAGTCCTACGGCTCGCTGGAGATCTTCAGCGGCGTCGACCTCGCGGTCGACCGCGGCTCCCGCGTCGTCATCCTCGGCCTCAACGGCGCGGGCAAGACGACGCTGCTGCGGCTCCTCGGCGGTGTCGAGGAGCCGGACACCGGCAAGGTCGTCCCCGGGCACGGGCTCAAGCTCGGCTACTACGCGCAGGAGCACGAGACGCTCGACCCGGACCGCACCGTCCTGGAGAACATGCGCTCCTCGGCCCCCGACATGGACCTCGTCGAGATCCGGAAGACGCTGGGCTCCTTCCTCTTCTCCGGCGACGACGTCGACAAGCCGGCCGGCGTCCTCTCCGGCGGCGAGAAGACCCGCCTCGCGCTCGCGACCCTCGTCGTCTCCTCGGCGAACGTCCTCCTCCTCGACGAGCCGACCAACAACCTCGACCCCGCGAGCCGTGAGGAGATCCTCGGCGCGCTCCGCACCTACACCGGTTCCGTCGTCCTCGTGACGCACGACGAGGGCGCGGTCGAGGCGCTCCAGCCGGAGCGGATCATTCTGCTCCCCGACGGGGTCGAGGATCTCTGGAGCGCCGAGTACGCCGACCTCGTCGCCCTGGCGTGAGCCGGTCGGCCCGAGCGTGATCCATCCCGTCTGGATCATTCGGCCGACAGCTGATCCTTCATCTGCGTGAGGGCGGCTCGTACCCCCCTTGCGTTCCACCCGCGAGCGCCCGGCGTGCGATAGCGCGCGGTGCCGCACGCCTGCCCGCGCGACCTCCCCGCTGACCTGCCGGTTCCGCGCGGTGCCGCACGGTGGCGGCTGCGGAGCGTGGCGGAATCCCCGATTCCGCCGGCCTGCAGGCGTATGCAGACGCACGGGCCTCTCGCACGGACCTTGCCGAATGGGTGGCCAGAACCCGGAGGAGGGGTGATCATGAGAGTCACAGAGCGCACTTCCCATGAGGAGGCACGGGTGGCCGAGACTCTGAAGAAGGGCAGCCGGGTGACCGGCGCCGCGCGCGAGAAGCTCGCGGCAGACCTCAAGAAGAAGTACGACTCCGGTGCGAGTATCAGGGCGCTCGCCGAGGAGACTGGCCGTTCCTACGGCTTCGTTCACCGCATGCTGAGCGAATCCGGCGTGACCCTCCGTGGCCGCGGCGGCGCGACGCGGGGAAAGAAGTCGGCCTCGTCCTGACCGGTCTTCCGAGCACCGCTCCCGGTGGTTACTCTTCGGTTAACCAAGCCACTGAGTAACCACCGGAGGATGCCCGATGACCCTGCTGGAGAAGGACGGCGTACGCCTCACCAGGGACGGTGCCGTGGCCACGGTCACGCTCGCCAACCCCTCCAAGCGCAACGCCCAGACGCCTGCCGTGTGGCGGGGGGGC
>NZ_AJTQ01000137.1 GCF_000262345.1 Streptomyces xiaopingdaonensis
GTACGCGTCGTCGTCCTCCGCGGCGAGGGCAGGTCCTTCTCCGCCGGGCTCGATCGGCAGGCGTTCGAGCCCGAGGGGTTCGAGGGCGAGCAGTCGTTCCGGAGCATGGCCCAAGGCACTGAGGAACAGCTCGACGAGGCCATCGCCGAGTACCAGGAGGCGTTCACCTGGTGGCGGCGGAACGACCTGATCACGGTCGCGGCCGTGCAGGGCCATGCCATCGGTGCGGGCTTCCAGTTGGCGCTCGCCTGCGATCTGCGCGTGTGCGCGGACGACGTCCAGTTCGCCATGCGCGAGACGAGCCTCGGCCTCGTCCCCGACCTCACAGGCACCGGGCCGCTCGTCTCCCTCGTCGGCTACGCGCGTGCGCTGGAGATCTGCGCGACGGGCAGGTACGTACGCGCGGAGGAGGCCGAACGCTGCGGCCTCGCCAACCTCGTCGTCCCCGCGGACCAACTCGACGGGGCCGTCGCCGACCTCGCCGCCGCGCTCCTCGCTCCGCCCCGCGACGCCGTCGTCGAGACGAAGGCGCTTCTCGCCGGCGCCGCCGGGCGCTCGCTCGACGAGCAGCGCGCCGCAGAACGGGCCGCGCAGGGACGGCGGTTGCGGGACGTCTTCGCCGTCGCCGACTGAACCGCCCTACGCGCCGATGTCGGTGACGAGTACCGCAGCCGTCGCCGAAGCCCCCCGTGCCGCAGCGGCGTCGAGCGCGGCCGTGCGCGCGGCGCGTGCGGTGTCCAGCGGGCCGTGGCCCGGCCTCGTGGCCAACTGCACGAGCAGGTGGCCCCCTTGGCCGTCCGGGCCCGGCTCCACGGTGACCTCCTCGTCGCGGAGCCCGAGCCGGCGCAGGGCCGAGCCGAGACGCGACGAGGTGTCGGCGACCCCGGGTACCGCGCGGACGGCGGCGGTCACGGCCGCGGCGAGGCCCTGCCGCCCGCCGTCGTCGTCGCCGGAGTCGGGGGAGGCGCCGGGACCGTGGACTTCCGCGGTGCGCGCGGAGGTCGGCCCGTCGGGCGCTCTCCTCTCCCCGCCGGCGTCCTCTTCGGCGTCGAGCATCCCGACCACCTCGAGGTCGGCCGCGTGTACGCGGAGCCCGAGCCGCTCGTCGGCGGCGGCGAGGAGGGCGGTGCGCAGCCGCTCGGCCGCTGCGGGGAACGGCTCGGCGCCCGAGGCCGAGAGCGTCGCGGTGAGGCGGAGCGGTCCGGGAGGGAGCGCGCTCGGCGGGGGCTCCACGGCCGGTTCGCCGGCGTCGTCCGGGTCCTGGGAGAGGCGCAGCTCCTCGGTGCGCACCCCTCGCAGGTCCTCCACGGCCCTCAACAGCACTGCGACGGCGGCGCTTTCGGTGATCCAAGCGGCGTCCGCCGCGTCGCCGAGGGGCAGCAGCCTGCCGAGGCTCAGCTGCTGGCGCACCGCCTCGGCCAGGGTGTCGACGGGCATCCGGCTCACTCCTCTCCGCGGCGCGGACGGGCCCCGCGTCGCCACCACAGTGCCCCACCGGGGCCGCCCGGCGGGCAGCGCCACCCTTTCGGCCGCGCATGTGCGAGCCGTGCCTGCCGGAGCACGCTTAGTGTGGCACCGGAACGGCGAGGCGCGGGTCGAGGCACGTCCTCCACATTTCCGGAAAGGGGCCCAGGCATGTCCGAAGGCGAACCGGCGGCCGGCGAGCGACAGCGGGGCGAAGGCGGTGGCGAGTGGACGTACGCCCGCCGCGGCGGGGGAGACCCGGCGGCGCGCGGCCGGACGACGATCGCCGACAGCGTCGTCGAGAAGATCGCGGGGCTTGCGGCCCGTGACATCACCGGTGTCCACGCGATGGGCAGCGGCCTGGCGCGCACCTTCGGCGCCGTCAAGGACCGGGTCCCGGGCGGGAAGTCGGTTTCGCGCGGCGTCAAGGCGGAGGTCGGCGAGGTGCAGACGGCGCTCGACGTGGAGATCGTCGCCGAGTACGGCGTCTCCGTCCCGGACGTCGCGCGCGCCGTGCGGGAGAACGTCGTCTCGGCGGTGGAGCGCATGAGCGGCCTGGAGGTCGTGGAGGTGAACATCGCGGTGAGCGACGTGAAGCTCCCCGACGAGGAGGACGAGGACGAGGACCGGCCGCGGCTTCAGTGACCGTGGCCTCTGGGCCGCGCGACGTGCGCCGCCCGGCGACTTCAGCGAAGGAGCGCACACCATGAACATGGCTGCTATCGGCTTGCTCGCCGGTATGGCGCTGGGATTCGCCGGATACTTCGGCGGCTTCGGCGCTTTCCTGCTCGTTGCGGCACTCGGCGCCATCGGATTCGTCGCCGGCAGGTTCGCCGACGGCGACCTGGAGCCGGGCGAGTTCTTCCGTTCGACGCGCGAGGGCGGGCGACGCAGGTGACGTACGGCGCCGGGATGTGCGGGGCAGGAAAGGAGGGGTGGTGCCGTGGACCCGGGTGAGGTGCCGAGCGCGGAGCGGGGATCGCTGAAGATCTCCGACCGCGTCGTCGCGAAGGTCGCGTCGCAGGCCGCACGCGAGGCGCTGCGGCCGCAGGGGCGTGCACGTACGAAGCAGGACCCGCCGGCGCGGCTGCCGGGTGCCGACGTGACGGTGCGCGAGTGGTCGGCGCGGGTGCGCGTCGTGCTGGAGCTCGGTTACCCGTCCGACATCGGGGCCCAGTGCGGGGCGGTGCGTCGCCAAGTCGCCAAGCGGGTAAGGGAACTTGTCGGCATGGACGTGCCGGATGTCTCCGTCGAGGTGGAGCGGTTGCGCTCCGCCGAGCTCGACGGCGAGGCTCCGGGGAGGGTCGGATGAGCGACGAGCACGTCACGTTGGAGAAGGCGTACCCGCCGGCCGGCGGGTTGGAGCAGTCGGCCTCCTCCGCTGTCTACGACCCCGAGGCACCGGCCCGGCGGGGCGGGCGCTTCTGGTCGGCGAGACGCGTCCCCGCAGCCGTCCTCGCGCTGTTGGTCCTGGCGGCGTCCGGGCTGCTCCTCTACGACGTCGCCGCCGTGCACGCGCGGCAGCAGGCGATGTCCTGGCGGCGCTCGCTCGCCGAGGAACTGGCGTCCAGCCGGGTCGACAGCGTCCCCGTACTTGCGGGCGCGTCGTTCGCGGCGCTGCTCGGAGTGGTGCTGATCGTCATGGCGCTCACCCCCGGACTGCGGACGGTGCTCTCGATGCGGAGGGAGTCGCCCGAGGTGCGCGCGGGGCTGGAGCGGAGCGCGGCCGAACTGGTGCTGCGCGACCGGGCGATGGACGTCTCCGGGGTGCAGTCGGTGCGCGTGCTGGTCGGACGCGGGAAGGTGCGGGCACGGGCGGAGGCGCACTTCCGCGACCTGGACCTCGTCCGGGCCGACGTGGACGCCGCGCTGGACGAGGGGATCAGGCAGCTCGGGCTCGACCGGCCGCTGTCCCTCTCGGTGCACGTCCGGCGCCCGGCGAAGCGATGAGGCGGAGGCGGAAACCATGCTGCGGATCGTGAACCGGGTCGTCGTCGGGGTGATCGGGCTGGTGCTGCTCGTACTCGGCCTCGGCGCCCTCGTCGGTGGTTTCGACCTGCCGTACCGCTGGGGGTTCTCGATGCCCTCGTGGTGGCCCTGGCGCGTGGGCGGGGACGCGGTGCTCTCGGAGCAGGACCGGACGCGGTGGACGGGAGAGGGGTGGTGGTGGCCCGTGGTCTTCGCCGTGCTCGCGCTCCTCGTCGTGCTCTCGCTGTGGTGGCTGCTGGCACAGCTGCGGCAGCACCGGCTCAAAGAGGTGCTCGTCGAGACGCCGGGCGCAGAGGGGGAGACGGGTCCTGCCGCCGAGAGGTCGGCCGCGCTGCTGAGGGGCAGGGCGCTGGAGCGTGTACTCGCCGCGGACGCCGAAGAGTTGCCGGGCGTCGACCGGGCCCGTGCGGTGCTGCTCGGCAAGCGGCGCCGGCCGCGGGTGCGCGTGGGGCTGACGCTGGCGGCGCATGCGGAGCCGGGTCCCGAGATGGTGCGGCTCCGCACCGGGGCGCTGACGCGTGCGCGTACTTCGGCCGGGCTGGAGGAGCTGCCGGCCGAGGTACGGCTGCGCAGCTCCAAGCACCGCGCGGAGCGCGTGAGTTAGACGGAGCCCCGGGCGCGCGCCCTGGCGCCGGCGCGTGCCCCGGGGCCGCGTGCCTCAGATCGAGTGGAGGCTGCCGCCATCGACCGGGAGCATCGCGCCGGTGAGGTAGGAGGCGGCGGGGGAGAGGACGAACGTCGCGGTGCGGCCGAACTCCTCGGGGGTGCCGTAGCGGCGGAGCGGGATGGTGGACTCCTGGCGGGAGCGTGCCGCTTCGGCGTCGCCGCCGACCGAGTCGAGGTAGGTGATGCGCTCGGTAGCGATGCGGCCGGGGAGGAGGCCGAGGACGCGGATGCCGCGCGGGCCCGCCTCGTCGGCGAGGGTCTTCGCGAAACCGGCGAGCCCGGGGCGCAGGCCGTTGGAGAGCGTGAGGCCGCCGATCGGCTCGCGCACGGAGCCGGAGAGGACGAACGCGACGACGCCCCCTTCGCCGAGCTCCTGCACCGCGGCGCGGGCGAGGCGGACGGCGCCGAGGAAGACGGTCTCGAAGGCGGAACGCCACTGCCCGTCGGTGAGTTGGTCGGCGGGGAGTCCGGCCTGCGGGCCGCCGACGCTGACGAGGATGCCGTCGAAGCCGCCGAACCGCTCGCGGGCCGCGGTGATGAGGCGGTCGGGGGTGTCCTCGGCGGCGTTGTCGGCGGCGACGCCGACGGCCGAGTCGGTGCCGAGCGCCTCGGCCGCGTCGTCGGCCGCCTGCTCCGTCCGCCCGGAGACGACCACCTTGGCGCCCTCGGAGACGAGTTGCCGTGCGGTGGCGAAACCGAGGCCGCGGGTGCCCCCGGTGACGATGTAGACGCGGTTGCTCAGTCCAAGATCCATGGAAGCAGTCTCCTCCATGGCGTACGGCGCGCGTCACGGGGTCTGCGCTACCGGACGCTCCCCTGCGCCGGTTGCGGTGCCGGCCCGTCCGCCTCGGGTGGTGCCGACGCGTCGGCCGTCGCCCCGGCGCCGGGGGCCGCCTGCTCCTTCAACTCGCGCCGCAGGAGCACCACCCAGCCGACGGGGACGGCGGCGGTGAAGAGCCACCACTGGATCGCGTACGCCATGTGCGGCCCGATCCCGCTGTGGTCGGGTTCGGGGAGCACCTCGGGCTGGCCGCTGCCTCCCGTCGGTGTGCTCTTCTCCAACTGCACGTAGCCGCCGAGGAGCGGCCCTTCGAGATCCGCGGCGCGCTGCCCGCTGTTGATCAGCATCACCTGGCCGTCGGGCAGGCCCTTGGTGTCCCGGATGCCGCTCGCCTCGGTCGTCTCGTCGGGCATGACGCGACCGGTCACCTCGACCTCGCCGGACGGCGGGGCGGGGGCCTCCTGCTGCTTGGTCTGGTCACCGTCGCCCTCGAACCAGCCGCGGTTGACGAGGACGGCGGTGCCGTCGGCGCGGACGAGCGGGGTGACGGCGAAGTAGCCGATCGTCTGCTCGTCGGGGCCCGTGCGGTGGCGTACCAGCACCTCGTGCGCGGTGTCGTAGTGGCCCTTGGCGGTGACGGTGCGGAACTTCGCCTGCTCGGCAGGGTCTTCACCGACGCCTGTGAGCCGGTCGACGGGGACGGCGGGGGCGGCGAGCGCCGCCGCGACCTGGTCGTTCCTGGCGACTCTGTCCTCGTGGCGGTGGTACTGCCAGAAACCCAGTTTGATCATCACGGGGATCAGCAGGAGCCCGAGAAGGGTGAGAGCGACCCATTGGCGGG
>NZ_AJTQ01000138.1 GCF_000262345.1 Streptomyces xiaopingdaonensis
CGGCTCGGCGCTGGGGCCACCGTCTGAAGGAGTTGACTGAACGCGGCCTCGTCGACGACGGGGGTGCCGAAGGTGCGGGCCTTCGTCGTCTTGGAGGTGGCGGCCTCGGGGTCGTTGGTGACGAGGAGGCTGGTGAGGCGCGAGACGCTGCCCGAGATGTGCAGCCCGGCCTCGATCGCGCGATCCTCCAGGAGCTCGCGGTCGACGGTGGTGTCACCGGAGATCGCCACCCGCATCCCCTGGACGAGGCAGCCGCCCGGCTGATACCGCCCCGGGTTGGGATAGGGGCAGGCGGGGCGCTTCCTCGACGGGCGCCAGCCGTGGCCGTACGGGCGCCCGCCGCTGGAGGTGCCGCGGACGACCGGGTCCGACCACTCGGTGAGGGGGCGGCAGGCGAGGAGCGGCAACTGCGCTTCCTGCGCCGCAGCCTGGTGGAGGCTGGGGCGGAAGACCTCGGCGAGCACGCGGGCGTCGTCGAGGGCGTGGTGCGCGTGCTGCTGGACGACACCGAAGTGTGCGGCGAGCGACTCCAACTTGTGGTTGGGGAGCGGCAGTCGGAGCTCCTTGGAGAGCGCGATGGTGCACAGGCGACGGTTGACCGGCGCCGTCCGCTTCGCTCGCGCGAACTCGCGGGCGATCATCGACCAGTCGAAGACGGCGTTGTGCGCAACGAGGACGCGGTCGGCGAGGCGTTCGGCGAACTCCTCTGCGATCTCGGCGAACCGCGGGGCGCCGGCGAGCTCTTCGGCGGTGAGGCCGTGAATCCAGGTGGGCCCGGGATCGCGTTCCGGGTTGACCTGTGTGTACCAGTGGTCCTCGATCTCGCCTCTGGCGTCGACGCGGTAGACGGCAGCGGAGACTATGCGGTCGTCCTTGGCCAGGCCGGTGGTCTCGACGTCCACGACCGCGTAGCCGTGCGGGTAGGCCGCGGGCCAGCGCGGGGCGGCGGGCTGCGCGGGGACGGTGCGGGGGGCCGTCCCTTCGGAGGGTGCCGTGTGCTTGTCGAGCATGGTCCCAGAGAATACGGGGCGCTACTGACAGTGCCGCACCCCCGCCCCTCGCACGGGCGAGGTGGCGGTCGTGCGGCGTACCGTCGCGCGCCCGTGCGCCACGGTCAACTCCGGGCGGACGCACGGGCGTTCGTCGGCGGCGGAGACGATTCCGTACTCCTCGGTAACGACCCCTGGTGGAGGCGCAGGAAGCGGCTCTACCGTGCTGGCATGCCAGCCAACCTGCCCGATGTCGTGCTCTGGTCGGTTCCCGCCTTCGTCCTCCTCACCGTGGTCGAGATGGTCGGCCACCGGCTCCGCCCCGACGAGGACGCCGCCGGATACGAGGCCAAGGACGCCGCCACCAGCGTCACCATGGGGCTGGGAAGCCTCGTCTTCGACGCGCTGTGGAAGATACCGATCGTCGCGATCTACGCCGCCGTGTACGAACTCACCCCGTTGCGGGCGCCGATCGCGTGGTGGTCGCTGCCGCTGATGCTGCTCGCCCAGGACTTCTTCTACTACTGGTCGCACCGCGGCCACCACGTCGTGCGCATCCTGTGGGCCTGTCACGTCGTCCACCACTCCAGCCGGAAGTTCAACTTCACCACCGCGCTCCGGCAGCCGTGGACGAGCTGGAGCGTCTGGCCGTTCTACCTGCCGCTGATCGCGCTCGGCGTCCACCCGGCCGCCCTCGCCTTCTGCTCCTCGGCCAACCTCGTCTACCAGTTCTGGGTGCACACCGAGCGGGTGGGGAGGCTTCCGCACCCCGTCGAACGGCTCTTCAACACGCCGTCGCACCACCGTGTGCACCACGCGTCCCAAGGCGGCTACCTGGACCGGAACTTCGGCGGCATCCTCATCGTCTGGGACCGCCTCTTCGGCAGCTTCGCGCCGGAGACCGAGCCGTGCGTCTACGGCCTGACGAAGAACATCGACACTTACAATCCGCTGCGCGTGGCCACCCACGAGTACGTCGCCATCGGCCGCGACCTGCGTGCGGCGCACGGCTGGCGGGAGCGCGCCGGGCGGCTCTTCCGCGGGCCCGGGTGGCAGCCGACGGTCCGGGCGCGGCCCGTCGAGGTCGCTGCTGCGGCGCCGCGGGCCGAGCAGGGGCCGGCGGGAGGCTGAGTCAACCGCCTTGCGGCGCAAGAGTGTTCGACGTGCGACGGAGGGGCGGAGCCGTGGCTCCACCCCTCCGCTGTGGTGCTCCCCGGAGACCGGGGTGTTCAGACCGTCACTCGGTGACCGCGGCGAGCGCGTCCGCGAGGCCGTGGCCGTTGAAGCTGTTGCTGCCGGGCAGACCCGTGCACTCGGCGGCGTAGGTGCCCTCGCCGTCCGGGTCGTAGTCCTCGGGGCAGGGGAGGGTCTCCGCCTGCGCCTTCAGCAGCCAACGCAGCTCCTGCGGGCTGGACTTCGGGTGCTCGCTCTTCAGCAGCGCCGTGACGCCGGCGACCTGCGGGCCGGCCATCGAGGTGCCCTGGAGGTACGCGTACTCGCCGTCGGGCATCGTCGAGAGGACGCCGCCGTCCTTCGCGGGGGCCTCGGGCGCCTGGTAGCGGCGGTCACCGCCGGGGGCGGTGACGTCGATCTCGTCCATGCCGTAGTTGGAGTAGTACGACTTGAGGTTCTCCGCGCCGGACGCGCCCACCGACACCGTGTTGGAGAGCTGCGCGGGCAGGTCCTTGCAGACCGAGGTGTCGACGGTGCGGTCGACCGGCTCCGAGTCGTTGGGGCTGGTGTCGTCGGCGAGTTCGGGCGCCGCCAGGTCCAGCGAGGAGTTGCCCGCCGAGGTGACGTGCGCGGTGCCCTTGTCCTCGGCGTAGCGCGTGGCGCGGTTGACCGCGTCGAAGATCGCCTTCTGGTCGTCCTGGTCCTGGCAGGTGAACTGCCAGGGGTCGACGTAGTAGCTGTTGTTGGTGACGTCGATGCCGTTGTCGCCGGCGAAGACCATGCCGCAGACGACGGCCTCGGCGTAGAAGAGCGACGAGGTCGGCTCGCTCACCTTGATCGCCGCGACGTTGACGCCCGGCGCGACGCCGGCGACGCCCTGGCCGTTGCGCGCCGCGGCGATGATGCCCGCGACGTGCGTGCCGTGGTAGTCCTCGGCCTTGTCGTAGGGGCGCCAGGCGCCCTTGGAGGTGTCGGCCTTGCCGCCGACGCAGTTGGCGGACTGCTTCGCCGCGAAGTTGGGCGCCAGGTCCGGGTGCGTGTCGTCGACGCCGGTGTCGATGACGCCGACGGTGACCTTCTTGCTGCCCTCGCTGATCTTGTTCGCCTCGTCGGCCTTGAGGGCGCGCTTGTCCCACTGGAGCGATTCGAGCGGCTCCTCGCCAGCGGCCTTCGCCTTGGCGGTGGCGGCTGCCTTGGACTCGTCGACGAACTTCGGCTTGCCGACGTCGGTCGTCCCCGCGGCCTTGAGCGGGGCCGTGCGCGTCGCTCCGGCGGAGTCGACGTCGTCGAGGGCGCGCATCTCCTCGCCGAACTTCGGGTTCGCCGAATGCGCGACGATCACGCCGATCTTCTGGTACGTCGCGACGACGCTTCCGCCGCCTGCGGCGACCTCCTTCTCGACGCGCTTGACGGTACGCGCGTCCGTACCGGTGTTGACGACGTAGCTCAGCTTCTCGCCGGTCTTGGCGGGCGCGGCGTCCGCCGACCCCTGCGCGCTGGCGGCAGCCGCTCCGGTCAGGCCGAGCGTGGCCGTCAGCGCGAGCCCGAGCGGCATCGCCAGGGCGCGTCTACGTCTGGAAGGTCTGGAATCCACGGGGTCTCCATGTCGTCTGAACTTGTCCACAGACGAGGGAACTTATCGCTGTGAGGTGTGAAACAGCAACGGATAGCGAAGGAAAGATCGAGGTGTGTGTGACGGGGGTGTACCGCAGCGATGTGTCTTCCGCGTATCAACAACAAACCCCTGTTGCCACGCCCGTCGCGGACCTACGATGCGCGTCACCGAGCAGCCGGGCCTCTTCTCAACTGCACTCGATGGGGCCCGAGTTGCGAGAGGCGTACTGGTAGTCAGCTTATCCCCACCTAACGATCCGTCTGGAGTCACTGTGGACACCGCCCCAGAGCAAGGGAGCTCCGGGCCGCCGGAGCGGCCGGGACCGGATTACACGGAAGTGCAGCAGAGCCAGGAGTTCGGCGAACTGCGCCGCACGTACCGCACGTTCGTCTTTCCGCTCACCATTGCTTTCGTCATCTGGTACGTGCTGTACGTCCTGCTTTCGAACTACGCGGGCGGGTTCATGGGCACCAAGGTCGTCGGCAACGTCAACGTCGCCTTCGTCTTCGGTCTGGCCCAGTTCGTCACCACCTTCCTGATCGCCTGGTGGTACTCGCGCTTCGCGGCGGCGAAGATCGACCCCAAGGGCGAGGCGATCAAGAACCGTCTTGAGTCCGAGCACGGCACGCGGGGGGACGCATGAGCGCCACTTACCAACTCGCCACACCCGCCGTGCAGTTGGCGGCCGCCGAAGGCGCCTCCGAGCACCGGCCGCTGATCATCACACTCTTCTCGGTCTTCGTCGTCATCACCCTGGTGATCACGGTGTGGGCGGGGCGCAGGACCAAGGACGCCACCGACTTCTACGCCGGCGGCCGCCAGTTCAGCGGCTTCCAGAACGGCCTCGCCGTCTCCGGCGATTACATGTCGGCCGCGTCCTTCCTCGGCATCGCGGGCGCCATCGCCCTCTACGGATACGACGGCTTCCTCTACTCCATCGGCTTCCTCGTCGCCTGGCTCGTCGCGCTGCTCCTCGTCGCCGAGCCGCTCCGCAACTCCGGGCGCTACACCATGGGCGACGTCCTCGCCTACCGGATGCGGCAGCGCCCGGTGCGCACGGCTGCCGGCATCTCGACGATCATCGTCTCGATCTTCTACCTCCTCGCGCAGATGGTCGGCGCCGGTGCGCTCGTCGCGCTGCTCCTCGGGATCACGGGCGAGGCGGGCAAGAACCTGATCGTGGTCCTTGTGGGCGTCGTGATGATCCTCTACGTGACCATCGGCGGCATGAAGGGGACGACCTGGGTCCAGATGATCAAGGCGTGCCTCCTCATCGTCGGCACCCTGATCATCACCGTGCTCGTCCTCCACAAGTACGGCTACAACGTCTCCGAACTCCTCGGTGCGGCAGCGGAGACGAGCGGAAAGGGCGCGTCCTTCCTGGAGCCGGGGCTCCAGTACGGCGCCGACGCCACGTCGAAGATCAACTTCCTCTCGCTCGGCATCGCGCTCGTCCTCGGCACCGCGGGGCTGCCGCACATCCTGATCCGCTTCTACACCGTTCCGACCGCCAAGGCGGCCCGGAAGTCGGTGCTCTGGGCGATCGGCATCATCGGCGTCTTCTACCTGATGACGATCGCGCTCGGCTTCGGCGCCGCGGCGCTGCTCAGCCCCAAGACGATCACCGACTCCAACGCGGCGGGTAACACGGCGGCGCCGCTGCTGGCCCAGGAGATCGGCGGCGGCGCCGACTCGACGGGCGGCGCTGTCCTGCTCGCCATGATCTCGGCCGTCGCCTTCGCGACGATCCTCGCGGTGGTCGCGGGGCTCACCCTCGCCTCGTCCTCGTCGTTCGCGCACGACCTGTACGCCAACGTCATCCGCAAGGGCAAGGCGTCGGAGAAAGAGGAGGTGAAGGCGGCCCGGGTCTCCGCCGTGCTCATCGGCTGCGTCGCGATCGCTCTCGGCATCTTCGCGGGCAACCTCAACGTCGCGGGTCTCGTGGCCCTCGCCTTCGCCGTCGCCGCCTCGGCGAACCTGCCGACGATCCTCTACAGCCTCTTCTGGAAGCGGTTCACCACCAGAGGCGCCCTGTGGTCGATCTACGCCGGGCTCGTCAGCTCCGTCGGGCTGGTCTTCTTCTCGCCCGTCGTCTCGGGAGCGGAGAGCTCGATGTTCCCCGGCGTCGACTTCTCCTGGTTCCCGCTGGAGAACCCCGGCCTGATCTCCATCCCGGTCGGCTTCCTCGCCGGCTTCCTCGGCGCCCTCTGGTCGAAGGACGAGGCGGCGCAGGGCGAGAAGTACGCCGAGCTGGAGGTGCGCTCCATGACCGGTACCGGCGCTCACTGAGCCCGCGAACCGCACCGGCCGGCGGCCCCGAGTCGGGGGCGCCGGCCGCGTGTTGGCGGCCATGCCGCCCGTCTCCCCGCAGGTCGCGGGCGTCCGGGAGGAGGACGGGCGTGTCGCCTGTCGGTGCCGTCACGTAATGTGCCGGGCAGTGCACCACACCCGTGGGAGGGGCTGCCTGCATGCTGCTCGACACATACGGACGCAAGGCCACCGATCTGCGCGTCTCGCTCACCGACCGTTGCAACCTGCGCTGCACCTACTGCATGCCCGAAGAGGGGCTGCAGTGGTTGGAGAAGCCCTCCCTGCTCAGCGACGACGAGATCGTGCGGCTCGTGCGCATCGCCGTCACCCGCCTGGGCGTCGAGGAGGTCCGGTTCACCGGCGGTGAGCCGCTGCTGCGCCGGGGACTCGTCGAAATCGTCGGCCGCTGCGCCGAGTTGGAGCCGCGGCCGAAGCTCTCGCTGACCAGCAACGGCATCGGCCTGGAACGCACGGCGCAGGCCCTCGCCGCCGCCGGCCTCGACCGCATCAACATCTCCCTCGACACCCTCGACCCCGAGGTCTTCCACCGCCTCACCCGCCGCAAGCGGCACGCCGATGTCCTCGCCGGCCTCCGCGCGGCGAAGGAGGCGGGACTGGAACCGGTGAAGGTCAACACCGTCCTCATGCCAGGACTCAACGAGGACGAGGCCCCGGAGCTGCTCGCCTGGGCCGTCGAGCACGGGTACGAGCTCCGCTTCATCGAGCAGATGCCGCTCGACGCCCAGCACGGCTGGCAGCGCGAGGGGATGATCACCGCGGGCGACATCCTCGCCTCCCTGCGCTCCCGCTTCCGCCTGGATCCCGAACCCGACGAGGCCCGCGGCTCCGCACCGGCCGAGCGCTGGATCGTCGACGGCGGCCCCCAGCGCGTGGGCGTGATCGCTTCCGTCACCCGCCCCTTCTGCCGGGCCTGCGACCGCACCAGGCTCACGGCCGACGGCCAGGTACGCACCTGCCTCTTCGCGACCGAGGAGTCGGACCTGCGCGGAGCCCTCCGCGAGGGCGCCTCGGACGAACACGTCGCGGAGCTCTGGCGCAAGGCGATGTGGGGGAAGAAGGCCGGCGCCGGGATCGACGACCCGTCCTTCGTCCAGCCGCAGCGCCCGATGTCGGCGATCGGCGGGTGAAGCCGGGGCGGCGCGTCAGTCGGCGCCCGGTTCGTGCCATTCCGTCAGGAGAACGACGTCCTTGAGGAACCCGCGAGCGCCGAGGAATTTGGCGAGGTACTCGCGGTGCTCCTCGCAGGCGAGCCAGGTCTTGCGGCGCTCCGGCGTGTGCAGCTTCGGGTTGTTCCAGGCGAGCACCCAGACGGCAGCGGCACGGCAGCCCTTGGTGGAGCAGACAGGGGATTCGGGGCCTTCGGCAGAGGAGGGGAACACGCTTCCATCATCCCCGCGCCGGTGCGCCCACCCGAACCGGGGTGGAGACAAACGACGCCGGGCAGCCACGGGGGGAGCCGCCCGGCGTCGGTCAGTCGCTCCGACGGGGGATGCGGAGCGCTCCTGAAGTATGGCATGGCGGACCCTGTGCGGTGCACCGGAACCGCATGATTGATCTGAGCTTTTCCTGAGCTTTCGAGGAAGAGCCAGGTCAACGCGGGCCGTCTGCGGGCCCGTTGGTGCTCTGTGCGCTCTCCGGACGGGTCTGGGACGGCGGCAGCTCGGTGCGGTAGGGCGTCGGCACGATCGAGGACGGCAGCGAGGGCGCGTTCTCCCGCCCGGCGTTGGCGACGACCACCGCCACGTACGGCAGCAGCATGCCGAGGACCAACGTGCCGACGGCGAGCGGTCGTTCGACGTCCCAGAGCACGATGGTGAGGACCACGGCGAGGGTGCGGGCGAGCATGGAGATGACGTAGCGGCGCTGTCTGCCCCGCACGTCCTCGTCAAGTCCCTTGCGGGCACCCGTGATCCGGAAGACCTCCGCGCTCCCCTGCTTGGGCATCGCGCTCCTCACCTGCTCACTGTGGTTCCGCTCCGGCCGCCCCGAGCGACCGGGTCTGCTCTCACGGTACGCCGCCCGCGACAACCGGCCCATACAGGGGCAGGCACCGGCACGCGGAGGCGCCCCGGGAGCTACACCCCGGCGACGACGGCGAGCTTCCGCCCCGCCTTGAGGTAGACGGCCGCACCGCCCTCGGGCACCTGCTCGCGGACGACCTCGCCGAGCGGACGCAGCACGTCCGGCTCGCCGAGCACCACGGTGCGCTGCTCTCCCTCCGCCGGTTCGACGACGAGCCGCAGCCCGTTCTGCTTCGCGAGGCGCCGGGCACCCGAGGCGCTCGGCGTGAACTCCAGCACCTTGGTGAGGACCGAGGCGATCCCGTCCCCACCGTGTTCGGCGAGCCCGACGCTCGGCAGCGAGCCGACGTCGGAGAACGACTTCCGCGAGAACTGCGCGGCGAACTGCTCGCGCGCCGCCATCGCCTCGCGCACCCCGTACAGGGCGGTGACGACCTCGCCCGCCACGATCCGCTTGAGGTCCATCGGGTGCACCGACCGCTCCGCGACGCGCGCCTCGACCGCCGCGATCTCGGTGTCCGTCCACTCCGTCCAGGCGCGGAGGTACGGCACCATCAACCGGTCCGGGATGGACATGATCTTGCCGAAGACGTCCTGCGGCGTGGACTGGAGGCCGACGTAGTTCCCCTTCGACTTCGACATCTTGGCGCCCGAGCCGTCCGTGCCCTCGACGAGCGGCAGCGTCGCGACGAGCTGCGGCTGCTGGCCGTACGCCTCCATGACGCGGCGGCCCATCTGGAGGTTGAGCAACTGGTCGACGCCGCCGAGCTCCACGTCGTCACCGAGTTCGGCCGAGTCGAGCGACTGGGCGACCGGGTAGAGGAGTTCGGACATGGTGAGCCCCGAACCGTCGGCGAGCCGGTTGCGGAAATCCTCGCGCTGGAGCAGTGAGGAGGCGGGGATCTGGGAGAGCAGGCTGAGGAGCTGGCCGAAGGTGAAGTCGCCGAGCCACTCGCTGTTGTGGCGGAAGCCGACCTTCTCGAAGTCGAAGAACGGCTTCACCTGGTCCTGGTAGCCGGCGAGGTGGCGTGCGATGTCCTCGTCGGTGAGCGGCGGACGCTCGGCGGTGCGCCCCGAGGGGTCGCCGATCTTCGCTGTGAAGTCGCCGATGATCAGGGTGACGTCGTGGCCCATGCGCTGGAAGCGGCTGAGCACGATCAGCGGGACCGCGTGGCCGAGGTGGACGTCGGCCGCCGTCGGGTCGATGCCCAGCTTGACGTGGAGACCGCGACCCTCGGCCCTGCGCTTCTCGATCCGCTCGGCGAGCTGCTCCTCCGACGGGAGCAGATCGACGGTGCGCGAGGCGACCAGCGCCGCCTGCTCCTGCGGCGAGAGGTCCCCGAGGTCCAGATACCGCCGCGACCCGGTCTCCTCCAGCAGCCGCTCGATGGTCTCCTCTGCGGAGAGGTCCTGTGCCAGCAGTTCACTGGCGCGCTGTACGGAGTCGCCGAGGCGTGTCACGTCACTGTCCTGTGTATCGGTACGGATGGGTCGGGGAGAGTCTATGTGCGTCGCCCGACGGCCTCGTCATGCGGCCGACCGCTCCCCGCGGAGGATTCTCGCCGCTGCGTGCCCTTCCGGCCAGCCGGTTTCCCCGGTGCGCGACGGGGCGCCTGCCTCTGGACCACGACAACTGCCGCTGCCTGCAGTCCTCGTGGCCGCCCCCGCGACGTGCGAGGGGCCGCCGTCAGCCTTGACTGACGACTGTAGGGATTCCACAGGAGGTGGCTGAGCCTGCTGTCACCGGCCGCTTCCGTCGCCGCTCCCGACGACCGATAGGTTTCCCCTGGGCGTGGTCGCGGTGCTCCCACGCACCGCTCACCCGCGCCGCCGGCGCACGCCCCCGCGCAAGGGGCCGCACGGCGACCGCGCCAAGCCAGCCCATGACGACAGGGCGTTGAGGCCGGACCGGGGCCGCCTGCCCCTCGGCCCCTCGCAGAAGACTCGCAGAAAGGGTGGTCCTCCTTGAGCCGCTCAGTACTGGTCACCGGAGGCAACCGCGGGATCGGCCTCGCCATCACGCGCGCCTTCGCGCAGGCGGGCAGGGGCAGCGAGGGCGAGGCGGACAGGGTCGCCTTCACCTACCGCTCGGGCGAGCCTCCGGCCGAGCTGCTGGAGTTGGGGTGCACCCCCGTCAAGTGCGACATCACCGATGCCGAGCAGGTCGACCAGGCGTTCAAGGAGGTCGAGGAGGCCCAGGGCCCGGTCGAGGTGCTCGTCGCCAACGCCGGTGTCAACCGCGACCAGTTGCTGCTGCGGATGTCCGAGGAGGACTTCGCCTCGGTCGTCGACACCAACCTCACCGGCACCTACCGCGTCGTCAAGCGCGCCTCCCGCGGCATGCTCCGTGCCCGCAAGGGCCGCATCGTGCTGATCTCCTCGGTGGTCGGCCTGCTGGGCTCGGCGGGGCAGGCCAACTACGCGGCCTCCAAGGCGGGACTCGTGGGCTTCGCCCGCTCCCTGTCGCGCGAACTCGGCTCGAGGAACATCACCTGCAACGTCGTCGCGCCCGGCTTCGTCGACACCGACATGACGCAGGCGCTCACCGAGGAGCAGCGCGAGGACATCGTCAAGCAGGTGCCGATGGGGCGTTACGCGCAACCGGAGGAGGTCGCCTCCTCCGTGCGCTTCATGGCTTCCGACGAAGCCGCGTACATCACCGGAGCCGTCATTCCCGTCGACGGCGGATTGGGCATGGGTCACTGAAGAAATGAGCGGAATCCTCGCTGGCAAGCGCATCCTCGTCACGGGTGTGATCACGGACGGCTCGATCGCCTTCCACGCCGCCAAGGTGGCGCAGGAGGAGGGCGCCGAGGTCGTCCTCACCGGCTTCGGCCGTCTCTCCCTGGTGCAGCGGATCGCCAAGCGGCTGCCGAAGGAGGCGCCGGTGATCGAGCTCGACGTGACCGACCAGGAGCACCTCGACACCCTCGCCGACCGCGTCCGCGAGCACGTCGACGGCCTCGACGGCGTCGTGCACTCCATCGCCTTCGGCCCCGAGGGCGCCTTCGACTTCCTCAACGCGAAGTGGGAGGACGTCGGCACGGCGGTGGAGGTCTCGGCGTTCTCGTTGAAGTCGCTGACGACGGCCGCGCTGCCGCTGATGCCGCAGGGCGGCTCGGTCGTCGGCCTCACCTTCGACGCGCAGACCGCGTGGCCGAAGTACGACTGGATGGGCGTCGCCAAGGCCGCCCTGGAGTCGACGAGCCGCTATCTCGCGCGCGACCTCGGCGAGCAGAACGTGCGCTGCAACCTGGTTTCGGCCGGACCGATCAAGTCGATGGCCGCCAAGTCGATCCCGGGCTTCGAGGAGCTCGCCGACGTGTGGAACCACCGGGCCCCGATCGGCTGGGACCTCACCGACCCGGAGCCCGCAGGACGCGGTGTCGTCGCGCTGCTCTCCGACTTCTTCCCCCGGACGACGGGCGAGATCGTCCACGTCGACGGCGGCGTGCACATGATGGGTGCCTGACCCGCCGCGAGCGCCGTCCGCCCCCGCGGGGTGGGCGGCGCTCGCCCTGCTCAGCCGCCGCTCAACTCCCGCTCCGCCGGCCGCCACTCCGCCGTGTGCGAGGCCGCCTCGAGGGCGGCGGCCTCCGCGTCGCCCTCGCGCACCGCGGCGACGAGCCGGGCGTGGTCCATGTGCGCCTCGGGGCGCAGCTCCTCGCCGACGTCGTGCCGCAGGTAGGCGCGCATCACGTCGCCGAGGTCCGCGTAGACCGCGGTGAGCACCTCGTTGTGGGAGGCCGAGACGACGCCGAGGTGCAGCCCTGCGTCCGCCTCGACGAACCGCTCGACGTTCCCGGAGTCCCACGCCGCCTCGCGCCGTGCGAGGAGCGCTTCGAGCTGGCGCAGGTCCCGCTCCGTGCGCCGGTCGGCGGCGAGTCTCGCGCCCGTGGTCTCCAGCGCCGAGCGCATCTCCGCGATGTGGCCCGGGTCGGCTTCCCTGAACCTGCGGTGCATCACCCCGGCGAGTTCGCTGGTGGCGACGACGTACGTCCCCGAACCCTGCCGGATGTCGAGCAGGCCGTTGTGCGCGAGCGCGCGCACCGCCTCGCGGACCGTGTTCCTTGCGACGCCGAGTTCCGCGACGAGCTCCGGTTCGGTCGGGATGCGCGAGCCGACCGGCCACTCGCCCGAACTGATCTGCTGCCGGAGGGTGTTGATGACCTGGTCGGCGAGGGCTGAGCGGTGCGGCGACGGCAGTGGCATGGGGTCTCCGGGTCTTCACGTGGCTGGAAGCGGCGGTCCTGCTGTTCCGCCGGCGGCGGGCGGCGCCGGCGTCCTCGCGGGAAGGGTACGCAGCAGCGGCGGCGCCCCGCCGCGCCGCCTGCGCCCTCCGCTCGTACCCGGCGTGTCCGCCGCGCGGAACCGGCTTGCCCTGGATTCATCCCATGATTCTATGATGGCTGTATGCCCACCGCAGACGACGAGACGCCGACCCGGCTCCGCACGACGCCCACCGACGAGCCCACCAGCCCCGCGACGGCCGCCGCACCCCCGAGCGAGACCGGCGGGAAAACGCCGAGTCCGGCACGGGCGCGCAGAGTTCGCACGCTCGTCGTCGTCGGCATGGTCGTCGCCGCGCTCAATCTGCGCCCCGCCATCTCCGGGCTCGGTCCGCTACTCGAAGAGGTACGCGTCGGGCTCGGGATGAACCCCACCGTTGCCGGGCTCGTCACCTCGCTGCCGCCCGCCTGCTTCGCCGCCTTCGGCGGGCTCGCGCCGCGTCTGGCGAGGCGCTGGGGGCCGGCCTCCGTCCTCCTGCTCGGCATGGCGTCGGTCCTGCTAGGGCTGCTGCTGCGCGCCGTCGCGCCCGACACCGTGAGCTTCCTCGCCGCGAGCGTCCTCGCCCTCGTCGGCATCGCGGTGAGCAACGTGCTCATGCCGGTGGTGGTCAAGCACTGGTTCCCCGACAAGGTCGGCTCCATGACGGGGCTGTACTCGATGGCGCTCGCCGTCGGTACCTCCGGCTCGGCGGCGATCGCCGTGCCCATGACCGAGGCGCTCGGCGGCAGTTGGCGCCTCGGCATCGGTGCCTGGGCGGTGCTCGGAGTGGTCGGCGTCGCCGTGTGGGGCGCGATCAGGATCACCTCAGGATCGGGCCGCGAGCCGAAGGCCGACGAGCGGCCCGGCACCGAGCCGGAGGCGCGGGTGCGGGTCGTGCGCTCGCCGACCGCGTGGGCGCTCGCCCTCTTCTTCGGGCTCCAGGCGTCGGCTGCCTACATCACGATGGGGTGGATGGCGCAGATCTACCGCGACTCCGGCGTCGCGGCGCCGACGGCCGGCCTCCTTGTCGCCGTGACGATGGGCATGGGCATCCCGCTCGCCTTCGTCCTGCCGAGGGCGGCCGCCCGGATGCGCCACCAGGGACCGCTCGTCCTGCTGTTGGGGGTGTGCGGGCTCGCCGGATACGCCGGGCTGTACTTCGCGCCCGTCGGCGGGGCATGGCTGTGGGCCTTGGTGCTCGGCGTCTCCAACTGCGCCTTCCCGCTCGCCCTCACGATGATCGGGATGCGCGCCCGCTCGCACGCGGGCGTCGTCCGCCTCTCGGCCTTCGCACAGAGCACCGGGTACCTCCTCTCCATCCCCGGCCCGCTCCTCGTCGGCGCTCTCAACGGCGCCACCGGCGGCTGGCGCATCCCGCTGATCGTGATGGCCGCGCTCCTCGTCGCGCAGATGGCGACAGGGGTGCTGGCGGGCCGCAACCGTGTGATCGAGGACGGGAGATGACGCCGGGCGCAGGAGAGCGCGGCCGGTGCGGGCCTCCCGCGCGCCGGGTGCGAGACTGCCCGTATGCCAGTCCTCGAACCGAACCCGAAGAACGGCCAGCGGAAGTTCCTCCTGATCCTCGGCGCGATGCTGCTGCTGACGGTCGTGATCGCGGTCGTCGCAAGCGTCGTCTCGCCGTGACCGCGGACGGTGGGGTTCTCCCCACCGTCCCCTAGGGGGTCCGGCTCAGGGGGAACTGGGTGGGTCACCGGATGGGGCACGGCCCCGCGGGTCCGTAGCGTCGTGGAGCGTGGGCGGACCGTCCGTCCAGGCAGCGAAGACCCGGAGGCGAGCCCCATGCCGGCCACCGCGCAGACCGCCGCGACCGACGGCGACCCGGCCCCTGCGCCGCGGCAGCGCCGGCTTCCCTGGTGGGCCCTGACGCTGCCCGCCGCCGCCTTCGCGCTGCTGACGCTGCTCGTCGGCTCGGGGGAGGCCCGCGCCGCCGAGTCCGCCTCCGCCGGCTCCCTGGTGGCGCAAGTGCTCGCCAGGGTCTACGAGGTGCTCCTGTAGCTCCCGCGGTCGTGCGCCCGAGCGGGAAGGGTGCCCAACACCCCGCGCCGCAGCGGCCGTTTCGTGCGAAGCTGGGAGACATGAGCGTCGACGTGTCCCGCAGTATTGTCCTCTTCAGGCACGCCAAGGCGGACTGGCCCGAGGTCCCCGACCACGAGCGCCCCCTCGCGGAGCGGGGCCGCAGAGAGGCGCCCGAGACGGGCGAGTGGCTCGCCGAGCACGGCCCGCTCCCGGAGCTGACCCTCTGCTCCACCGCCACCCGCACCCGCGAGACCTGGAAGCTCGCCGTCCACCAGTTCCCGCGCCGGCCCCGCACCGTCTACGAGGAGCGGCTCTACGAGGCGCCCCCTGGCCAGATCATCGAGGTGCTCAACGAGACCCCTGAGGACGTGGAGAACGTCCTCGTCGTGGGCCACAACCCGGGCATGCAGTCGGTGGCGGGGCTGCTCGCGGGCGGCGCCGACCAGGAAGCGCGCGCCCGGCTGGAGCGCGGCTTCCCCACCTCCGCGATCGCGGTGCTGCGGTTCACCGGTTCCTGGAAGTCGCTGGAGGCGGGGTCGGCCGAGCTCACCGACTTCTGGTCGCCGCAGGAGTAGCGCCGCGCCTCAGTGCGGTGCGCCGGCGACGGCGCCGCCCGTGCGCTCGTCCTCCTGACCCCCGGTGCCGAGGCGGAGCCGTTCCTCCGCGGCGAGCGTGCCGGCGTCCTGTCCGTCCGCGGCCTCGACCTCCTCGCGCGTGATCCCCAGCAGGTAGAGCACGGTGTCGAGGAAGGGCACGTTGACGGAGGTGTCGACGGCCTCGCGCACGACGGGCTTCGCGTTGAACGCGACGCCGAGGCCCGCCGTGTTGAGCATGTCCAGGTCGTTGGCGCCGTCGCCGATCGCCACCGTCTGGGCGAGGGGGAGGCCCGCCTCGGCCGCGAACCTGCGCAGCAGCCGCGCCTTGCCCGCACGGTCGACGATGCCGCCGGTGAGGCGGCCCGTGAGCTTTCCGTCGACGATCTCCAGCGTGTTGGCGGCGGCGAAGTCGAGCCCGAGCTCTTCCTGGAGCGGATCTGTGACCTGCGTGAACCCACCGGAGACGACGCCGACCTGGTAGCCGAGACGCTTCAGGGTGCGGATCAGCGTCCGCGCGCCGGGCGTCAGCCGGACGTCCCTGCGCACCTTCTCCACCACCGAGGCGTCGAGTCCGGCGAGCAGCTCGACGCGGGCGCGGAGCGACTGCGCGAAGTCGAGCTCGCCCCGCATCGCGCGCGCGGTGACCTCGGCGACCTCGTCGGCGCAGTCGGCGTAGGCGGCGAAGAGCTCGATCACCTCGTCCTGGATGAGGGTGGAGTCGACGTCCATGACGACGAGTTGGCGCGCCCGGCGGCGCAGCCCCGAGGACATCACGGCGACGTCGACACCGCGGCGCACGCCCTCCAGCGCCAACGCGGTGCGCAGCGCCCCGGTTTCCGCGCCCGAGATGTCGAACTCCACAGCGAGAACGGGGTACTTGGCGAGGCGGAAGATGCGGTCGATGTTCCCGCCCGTCGAGGTGATGCTCGCCGTTATGGCGGCCGTGGACTCCGCCGTGAGGGGGTGGCCGAGAACGGTGACGTGCGAACGCCCGGTGCCCCGGGGCTTGTTGTCGCCGGTGCCGGAGATGATCTCCGCTTCCAGCTTCATCGACTCCGCCCAGCCGTGGACGGTCGCCCGCACTTCGCCCTCGGTGGCGATCGCCGGGCTCGGGGAGGTCACCAGCGCGTTGAGGGTGATGCGACCGCGGGTGACGAGTTGCTCGATGTCCACGACCTCGACCGCGTAGGCAGCGAGGGTGTCGAAGAGTCCGGCCGTGATGCCGGGCCTGTCCTTGCCGAAGATCTTGATGAGGAGGGTCGGCGTGTCGGCGTACGAGGGCGGGGTGTCCAGCGACATGGTCATGGTCTTCTCACAGTATCCGCTGTGCAGCCTGTGGCTGGTGTGGGGGCGCTCACTCTCGTCGTGCACGCCCTCGTGCAGGCCGGGACGCATCCCCGCGTCACGAGTGCCCCCACCGCGAGCCGGTTAACTGTCCGGGTCGACGTGGCCCACGGCTCCGTCGCGGTGGGTCCTGGATGCGGTGCACAGCGTATCCGCAGCCGCACTGAACACACCCGGTCAGGGCGGGGCGGCCGTGGTCGATGTCCGTGATCTCCGATCCGCCGTGGTCCGTGCGGATTTCCCTGTCCCGGTCTCGTCACGTCCTCCGGCCCGGCTTTCTGCCGGGCACCGCTCCCTGGAATAGTTCCCCACGATGTTCACCATCCCTAGACTCCCTCTCTCAAGCGGGGGGTACCTCGGGGGACAACTTTGTGGGGCATGGAGTGCCGGAACTCGTACTGGAATTGAACGGACAGACCTGGACGCTCGACCCGTCCAGGGCATACTCCCTGGGTCGCGATCCCCAGGGCGACGTGGTCGTGGAGGACGCCAGGGTCTCCTGGCGGCACGCCACCGTCCGCTGGGGCGGGCGTAGTTGGGTCCTCGAGGACCACGGAAGCACCAACGGCACGTACACGCAGGGGCAGCGCATCCAGCAGCTTGAGCTCGCCCCCGGGACGAGCGTGAACCTGGGCAACGCCGCCGACGGCCCGCGGCTCACCCTTTCCGGCGCCGCAGCGGCGCAGCCCGGCGGGTACGCGGCGCAGGTCGGCGCCCCGGGCGCGCAGCAGCAGGGCCAGCCGGTGCCGGAGGCGTATCCCCAGCAGGCGCCGTACCCGCAGCAGGGCTTCGGACAGCCCGCCGCCCCCCTGCACGCGCAGCAGCCGGGCCAGCCGTACCCCGCCGAGCAGCAGTGGGGCCAACCCGCCCCGCAGCAGCCGCAGATGGCGCAGCCGGTGCCGTCCCCGAGGCAGGAGCCGGCGACGGGCGGGGGAGACCGCAGCCCCACCAGCTTCCACCAGCTCTCGCTCGGGCGCGTGATGCGGATCGGCCGGTCGCTGGAGAACGAGCTCGTCGTCTCGGACCTCCAAGTCTCCCGGCACCACGCGGAGTTCAGGGCGACCCCCGACGGCCGCTTCGAGATCCACGACCTGGGCAGCCACAACGGCACCTACGTGAACGGCCAGTTGCTGCCTAAGGCCGGCTCGGTCGTCATCACCCCGCAGGACACGGTCGGCGTCGGCCACTCCACCTTCCGGCTCGTCGGCGACCGTCTGGAGGAGTTCGTCGACACCGGCGAGGTCTCCTTCTCCGCGCGCCACCTGACCGTCAAGGTCGACAGCGGGAAGGTGATCCTCGACAACGTCACCTTCGGGGTTCCGGAGAAGTCGCTGATCGGCGTGATCGGCCCGTCCGGCTCAGGCAAGTCGACGCTGCTGCGCGCGCTCACCGGCTACCGCCCGGCCGACGAGGGCGAGGTCCTCTACGACAACCGCAACCTCTACGAGCACTTCGCCGAACTCCGGCAGCGCATCGGCCTCGTACCGCAGGACGACATCCTCCACAAGGAGCTGAAGGTACGTACGGCGCTGCGGTACGCGGCCAAGCTCCGCTTCCCCGGCGACGTCGCCGACGCGGAGCGGAACGCGCGCGTCGAGGAGGTCCTCGCCGAACTCAAGCTCGACATCCACGCCGACAAGCGCATCACCTCGCTCTCCGGCGGCCAGCGCAAGCGCGTCTCCGTCGCCCTCGAACTGCTGACGAAGCCCTCGCTGATCTTCCTCGACGAGCCCACCTCGGGGCTCGACCCCGGCATGGACCGCGACGTGATGCAGCTCCTGCGCGGTCTCGCCGACGACGGCCGTACCGTCCTGGTCGTCACGCACTCCGTAGCCGAACTCGGCCTGTGCGACAAGCTTCTGGTGATGGCCCCCGGCGGCGGCGTCGCGTACTTCGGCCCGCCGGAGGAAGCGCTCAACTTCTTCGGCTACGGAAGCTGGGCCGACGTCTTCTCGGCCTTCGAGAACTACCGCGACCACGACTGGATGGGCCGCTGGCAGGGCTCGCAGCACTACCAGATGTACGCCGCCGAGCTCGACGCCTCGATGGCCCCGGGCGCGGGAAGCGCGCCCGAGATCTCGGCCAAGCACCACAAGCCGCAGAGCTGGCTGTCCCAGCTCTGGACGCTGATGCGGCGGTACACGTCCGTCATCGCCTCCGACCGCGGCTTCCTCGCGCTGATGGTGATCCTTCCCGCGGTGATCGGCGGGGTGTCGAGGGTGATCCCCGCAGCGTCCGGGCTCTCCGCGCCGGACAGAGGCTTCAACGGGCCTGCCGGCACGATCCTGCTCATCCTCGTCGTCGGCATGGTCTTCACCGGCTCCGCCAACTCCGTACGCGAGTTGATCAAGGAACGTGTCATCTACGAGCGGGAACGGGCGACCGGTCTCTCGCGCTCGGCCTATCTGATGTCCAAGATCATCGTTCTCGGCGTGATCACCGCCTTCCAGGCAGTGATCATCTCGGTGATCGCCTTCCCCGCGCGCAAACTCCCCGACGAGGGCGTCCTCATGCCGCCTGCGCTCGAACTCTGCGTCGGTCTCACCGCGTTGGGCCTCACCGCCCTCACCCTCGGGCTCGTCATCTCGTCGCTGGTGAAGACGTCGGAGAAGACGATGCCGCTGCTGGTGATGGTCGCCATCGTGCAGGTCGTCTTCACGGGCGTGCTCTTCCAGGTCTACGGCTCGCTCGGCGTCGAGCAGCTCGCCTGGCTCATGCCCTCGCGCTGGGGCGTCGCCGTCACGGGTTCGACGATCGACCTCTCGCACCTCATGGTCCCGTGGGACCGCAGCAACCCCGACGACCTCGACCCGCTCTGGGAGCACTCGGTGGGCATCTGGGCCCTGGACCTCGGCGTCCTGCTCCTCATCGGCGTCGCCTGCGCCTTCCTCGTCCTGCGCCTGCTCCGCAGGCACGAGCCGGAGGTCATGCGGAAGTGACCGCGCGAGCATGAGCGGGAGGCGGCGTCCGCGGACGTCGCCTCCCGTGCGTCGGGACCCCCTCGGCCGACTGCGACCCCGGACCTAGGACCGGCGTCCCGGCCGCGGGCACTCCAGGCCGATCCCGCTCGCGCGCCTGTCCGAGTAGCGTGCAGAGATGATCCCCCGAACCGGGCTCTCGGCCGTCAGCGCCGCGCTCCTCGCCATGAACCGGCAGCTGGAGGTGCGCGACGTGCTGCAGACCATCGTCGCCTCGGCGCGCGAGCTCCTCGGCGCCCGGTACGCGGCGCTCGGCGTCCCCGACGACCACGGCGGCTTCGCGCAGTTCGTCGTCGCCGGCGTCAGCGAGGAGCAGTGGCGCGCGATCGGGCCGCTCCCGCGCCAGCACGGCGTCCTCGCCGCGATGCTCGAGGAGGCGACACCGCAGCGCCTCGCCGACGTCCGCGAGGACCCCCGCTTCGGCGGCTGGCCCGGGGCCCACCCTGTCCTCTCCGACTTCCTCGGCATGCCGATCGCCGACGACGAGCAGGTCCTCGGCGCCCTCTTCCTCGCCAACAAGGAATGCCCGAGCGACGCTCCGGACGCCGCCGAAGAGGGCAAGCGCTGCCGCTTCACCGAGGAGGACGAGGAGCTCCTCGCGCTCCTCGCCCAGCATGCGGCGATCGCGCTCACCAACGCACGGCTCTACGAGCGCAGCCGTGAGCTCACCCTCACCTCCGAGCGCGCCCGCATCGCCACCGAACTCCACGACGCCGTGGCGCAGAAGCTCTTCTCACTGCGGCTCACGGCGCAGGCGGCGGCCGCCCTCGTCGACCGCGATCCGGCCCGCGCCAAGGAGGAGCTCCAGGAGGTGGCCGCGCTCTCCGCGCAGGCCGCCGACGAACTCCGCGCCGTCGTCACCGAACTGCGCCCGGCCGCTCTCGACGAGGACGGGCTCGTCGCCACCCTGCGCACCCAGGCCCAGGTCCTCGACCGTGCGCACACCGCCTCCGTCACCTTCTCGTCGCACGGGGTGCGCGCCCTCCCGGCAGCGCAGGAGGAGGCGCTCCTGCGGGTCGCTCAGGAAGCGATGCACAACGCACTGCGCCATGCGGACGCCACCGAGGTCGGCGTCGCGCTGCTCCGCAGCGGCCCGGGCGCCGTGCTCACCGTCCGCGACGACGGCCGCGGCTTCGACCCCGCAGGCGTGCACGGCGCCGGCCGCCACCTCGGCCTCGTCTCCATGCGCGACCGGGCGCACGGGGTGGGCGGAAGGCTCGACGTCCGCTCGGAGCCCGGCCGGGGCACCGTCATCGAAATGGAGGTACCAGGTGGCTGAGGTGATCCGCGTGCTCCTCGTCGACGACCACCAGGTCGTACGCCGGGGCTTGCGCACGTTTCTGGAGGTCCAGGACGACATCGAGGTCGTCGGCGAGGCCGCAGACGGCGAGGAGGGGCTCGCCCGCATCGAGGAGCTCAGGCCCGACGTGGTGCTCATGGACGTGAAGATGCCCGGCACCGACGGCGTCGATGCGCTCCGCGGGCTCCGTGCGTCGGGCAACCCCGCGCGCGTGCTCGTGGTGACGAGCTTCACCGAACAGCGCACGGTGGTCCCGGCGTTGCGCGCCGGAGCCGCCGGCTACGTCTACAAGGACGTCGATCCCGAGGCCCTCGCCGGCGCGATCCGCTCCGTCCACGCGGGCCACGTGCTCCTCCAGCCGGAGGTGGCCGGCGCCCTCCTCCACGACGAGGACGCGGGCCAACCCGCCGGGCGCGCACCGACGTTGACCGAGCGCGAGGACCAGGTCCTCGAACTCATCGCCGACGGTCGCTCCAACCGCGAGATCGCGAAAGCGCTGGTGCTCTCGGAGAAGACCGTCAAGACGCACGTCTCCAACATCCTCATGAAACTCGACCTCGCCGACCGCACCCAGGCGGCGCTCTGGGCGGTACGGCACGGCATCGGCGGATGAGTTGACGACGGCCGCCCCGGCGCGCGACCGCGCGGGGGAGCGCCCGCCCCATGGCACCCGCCCGCCCCGGGCTGCGATCCGCCCCGCGCCTCCGTCCGTCGACGTCCGATCAGTGACGCCTGCGCTCCCGCTCTTCCGCGTAGGAGTTGTACGCCGCCACCTGCGCCCGCCGAGCCGTGCGTTCCACCGGCCTGAGCGCCTCGGCGCGTGCCGCGATCTGCGCCGCGCTGACGGCACCGCCGTGCTCCCGCCCGTCGCCGCCCTCCGTGGAGGCGATCGAGACCAGCGCCCGGACGCGCTGGGCGAGCTCCAACACCCGTACGGCGCGCGCCGGATACCCCGGGGCCAGCAGTCGCCTGCCCGCCTCGGCCCGCGCGCGGTACGCCTCCAGCGCCGCGTCGGCGACCGGCCCCGAACCGGCGATGTCGAGCCGCGTCAGCACCTCCGTCGTCTCCCGCATCGCGTCCGCGAGTTCACGCTCCGCCTCGCCGAGCGAGGGGACGTCCGCGGGCGGCGCCTCGCGCACCGGCATGCACCGCCAGACGACGTCGACGTGCCGGTCCGCACGCCCCACCGAGTCCCCGCCGGGACCCGACTCCGTCACCTCGGGCACCAGCCCCGACCGGGCGCCCTCCACCACGACGCCCTCGCCGGAGGCGAGCGCAGCAGAGTTGAACTCCGGCGGCCCGCTCAACCCCAGCGGATGCCCGGGCGCCGGCAGCGCCAGCCGCAGCCCCACGGCCCCCAGCGCCCGCAGCCTCCCGAGCGCGAGCGTCAGGCCGACCCCTTCGCCGTCGGCGCCCGGCACCCCGAGAACGCGGTGCCTGTCGTCCTCGCCGACGATCTCCTCGGCAGCCTCGTCCGGGGAGACAAGACCGGCGAAGAGTGCATTTCCCCAAGCGGTGAGGCGCCCTGAGCGCGCTTCGATGAGCATGGGACCAGCCTAGGGAACTGCCCGGCGGGCCGGTGGCGTAGGTTTTCCCATGGGGAATGTGCCTGCGGGCACAGCACATGCAGGTACGCGGAGACGAGGAGACAACGCGCTCATGAGCGAAGTACTGGAGCTGGTGGACGTATCCGTGGTCCGCGAGGGCCGAGCTCTGGTGGACGAGGTCTCCTGGTCGGTCAAGGAGGGCGAACGCTGGGTGATCCTCGGCCCGAACGGCGCCGGCAAGACCACCCTGCTCAACCTGGCCTCCACCTACCTCTACCCGACCTCGGGCAGCGTCTCGATCCTCGGCGAGGAGCTCGGCGGCGTCGGCGTCGACGTCTTCGACCTGCGCCCGCGCATCGGCATCGCGGGTGTCGCCATGGCCGACAAGCTTCCCCGCCAACAGACCGTGCTGGAGACCGTCCTCACCGCCGCCTACGGCATGACGGCGCACTGGCAGGAGAGCTACGAGCGCGTCGACGAGGACCGCGCGCGCGCCTTCCTCGATGTCCTCGGCATGAGCGAGTACCTCGACCGCCGGTTCAGCACCCTCTCCGAGGGCGAGCGCAAGCGCACCCTCATCGCCCGCGCGATGATGACCGACCCCGAACTCCTGCTCCTCGACGAGCCGGCGGCCGGGCTCGACCTCGGCGGCCGCGAGGACCTCGTGCGCCGCCTCGGGCGCCTCGCGCGCGATCCGCTGGCGCCGTCGATGATGATGGTGACGCACCACGTCGAGGAGATCCCTCCGGGCTTCACGCACGTCCTGATGGTGCGGCAGGGCAAGTTGCTCGCCGCCGGGCCGCTGGAGACGGAGCTGACGTCGAAGAACCTTTCCAAGTGCTTCGGGCTGCCGCTCGTCGTCGACCAGCACGGCGATCGCTGGTCGGCGCAGGGGCTGCCGCTGACCTGAACACCCGCCTACCATGGGCGGTGTGGACGTATGGGTCTGGTGGCTCGTGGCCGCCGCAGCACTCGGTATCCCGTTGGTACTCACGGCGATGCCCGAGTTCGGCATGCTCGCCGTCGGCGCGGTCGCCGCGGCCGGGACCGCCGGGCTGGGCGGGGGGTATGTCGCCCAGGTCGTCGTCTTCGCCGTCGTCTCCAGTGCGCTGATCCTCGTCGTGCGCCCCGTCGCGCGCCGAATGCGCGCCGAGCGGCCGGAGTTGAGCAGCGGTGTGGACGCGCTCAAGGGCCGCCAGGCGGTGGTGCTCGAGCGGGTCGACGGCCAGGGCGGGCGGATCAAGCTCGCCGGTGAGGTCTGGTCGGCGCGCTCACTCGACACCGAGAGCGCCTACGAGCCCGGTCGTCAGGTGGACGTCGTCGAGATCGACGGCGCAACGGCGGTCGTGATGTGATGTCAGAGCACACAGCGTAAGCACGTACGTCACACAATACGCAGGGGGCAGGCGATGGACGCCATCATCATTGTCCTGATCATCCTGGTGGTGCTGGTCTTCATTGCACTCATCAAGACGATCCAGGTCATCCCGCAGGCGAGCGCCGCCATCGTGGAGCGCTTCGGCCGGTACACCCGCACGCTCAACGCCGGCCTCAACATCGTGGTGCCGTTCATCGACACCGTGCGCAACCGCGTCGACCTCCGCGAACAGGTCGTCCCCTTCCCCCCGCAGCCGGTGATCACCCAGGACAACCTGGTCGTCAACATCGACACGGTCATCTACTACCAGGTGACGGACGCGCGTGCGGCGACGTACGAGGTCGCCAGCTATATCCAGGCGATCGAGCAACTCACCGTCACCACCCTGCGGAACATCATCGGCGGCATGGACCTGGAGCGCACCCTCACCTCCCGCGAGGAGATCAACGCGGCCCTGCGCGGCGTCCTCGACGAGGCGACGGGCAAGTGGGGAATCCGCGTCAACCGCGTCGAGTTGAAGGCGATCGAACCGCCGACGTCCATCCAGGACTCCATGGAGAAGCAGATGCGCGCCGACCGGGACAAGCGCGCCGCGATCCTCCAGGCGGAGGGCGTCCGGCAGTCGCAGATCCTGGAGGCCGAGGGCGAGAAGCAGTCCTCGATCCTGCGGGCCGAAGGTGAGGCCCGTTCCGCCGCGTTGAAGGCGGAAGGCGAGGCGCAGGCGATCCGCACCGTCTTCGAGTCGATCCACGCGGGCGACCCGGACCAGAAGCTCCTCTCCTACCAGTACCTCCAGATGCTCCCGAAGATCGCCGAAGGCGACGCCAACAAGCTCTGGATCGTGCCCAGCGAGATCGGCGACGCCCTCAAGGGGCTCGGCGGCGCGCTCGACAACTTCCGTCCGGGCGGCGGCGGCAACGGCGGCGGCGCCTCGATGACGAAGGCGCCCGTGGAGCAGCCCCCCGTCGACTGATCCGGAAGCGCCCGCCTTCTCGGGCTACGCACACCCCGAGGAGGCGGGCGACCTGCTAGGCAGCCGCCGGCGCCCTCGTCTCGAGGCTCCGCACCAGTACGTCACCCGGTGACGGCGCGAAGGGCGCCGAGAGCAGTACGAGACCGGCCTGCGCGGGCGTGCGGTCCGCCTTCCTCCGGTTGCAGCCGCCGCACGCGGCAACGGTGTTGAGCCACGAGTCGGTGCCGCCCCTGGACCTCGGCACGACGTGGTCCACCGTCCCGGCACGCCGTCCGCAGTACGCGCACCTGTACCGGTCCCGCAGCAGCACACCCCGACGCGACCAGGGCGCCCGCGCCCGGAACGGCACCCTGACGTACCGCGTCAACCGGATCACCTCGGGCGCCGGCACCTCCAACTCGGCGGCCCTGCACCGCAACGAGGGATGCGCCCGCTCGACGACGGCCTTCCCGCGGAGCACCAGCACCACCGCCCGGTGCACAGGCACGGCCGACAACGGCTCGAAGCTCGCGTTCAGGATCAGCGTCCGACGCATCCCCGCCACCTCCCAGGCCCCACCCGCACCCCCGCGCGGGTGGCTCCACTGTGCAGCCGGGAGATACCCCGTACAACGCAATTTCCCCCGCCGCGAGGGAAGTTGCGACGGGGGAGAGGGGCGGGCGCGCGGTTCAGCCCTCGAGCTCGAACTCAGCGATCAGTTGGGCCCTGCCGATCGTCTTGAACCGCAGATTGAACCCGACGAAGGCCGGGGTGGCGTCCCCGTCGGGTCCCAGCTTCTCGCTGTCGACGGCGTAGACCGTGAAGACGTAGCGGTGCGGCCCGTCCCCGGGCGGGGGAGCGGCTCCCACGAACTCCCGGTCGCCGAAGTCGTTGCGGACGTGGACCGCGCCCTCGGGCAGCCCCGCCATCTCTCCGGTGCCTGCGCCGGCGGGGAGTTCGGTGACGGAGGCCGGGATGTCGAAGACCGACCAGTGCCAGAAGCCGCTGCCCGTCGGTGCGTCCGGGTCGAAGCAGGTCACGGCGAAGCTCTTCGTACCGGCGGGGAACCCGGACCAGCTGAGCTGCGGCGAGGTGTTGCCCTCGCCGTAGACCTGCCCGGAACCCAACCGGCCGCCGTCCACCAGGTCGTCGCTGACCACCCGGAACCCGGGCACCGGAGGGTGGAACTCGTGCGGAAGCGGACGCCGTTGCTTGTCGGTCACGTCGGACCCTCCTCGTCGTGCGAATCGCTGCAACGGCCAGCCTAACCAGCCAGGAGCCGCGGCTTTGTCACCATGGCGGGGCGGAGCAGAGACCTCCCCCACCCCTTGCCGCCACCAGATCCGCAAAGCGATGGTGTGACATGACCAGCTCAGTCGACCTGCCCCACCTTCCGTACCAGGACCTCCCCGGCGTCTTCGACGGGTCGGTCCCCGCCGGCGTCTACCGCTGCCCCGGCGTCGGTCCCGACGCCCTGATGCACGCCGAGGCGGCCGGCTGGATCGGCGCCGTCGCGGACCTCACGGGCGTCACCGACAAGGCGGGCTTCATGGAGGCGTTCGCCGTCGGCCTCGAACTCCCCGGCTACTTCGGCCGCAACTGGGACGCTCTCTCGGACTGCCTCACGGACCTTTCGTGGTGGGGCGAGACCGAGGGCTACCTCCTCCTCACCGCCGGCTGGGCCGGCTTCGAGCAGGCAGCCCCGGCCGAGGCGGACTCGGCAGCCGGCGTCCTCTCCGCCGCCGCCGGCTACTGGGCGGTCCGCGAAACCCCGCTCACCGTGCTCCTCGGCTAGCCCGCGCTCACAGCCAGTTGCGCCGACCGCTCACCTCGGAGATCCAGCGGTTGAGGTAGCCGGCCCAGTCCGTCGACGCGTAGTCCGCGAGAGCGACCCGGAACGCGTGGTACGAGTCGCTGCCCTCGCTGAAGAGCCCCGGCTTCTTGTCCATCTCCAGCACGACGTCCATCTCCCGGCCGTCGGCGACGAACGTCACCTCCACCTCGCGCAGCCCCCGGTACTGGGGTGGCGCGTGGAACTCGACCTCCTGGTAGAAGGGCAGCCGCTGCCGCGTGTTCCGGACGACGCCCTGCTCCAGATCGGCCGACTTGAACCGGAACCCCAGCCCGAGAAAGGCTTCGAGGAGCGCCTGCTGCGCCGGAAGCGGATGGACGTGGACGGGGTCGAGGTCACCGGAGTCGACGGCCTTGGCGAGGGCGAGCTCCGTCGTCACCCCGATCTCCATGCCGGGCAGACGGTGCCCCGTGAGCACCGTCAACGGCGTCTCCCAAGGGACTTCCAGCGCGAACGGCACCGTGTGCACGGCCCCTTCGCGTAGCTGCAGCTCGCCCCCGATCCGCTGACGGGCGAACTCGATGTCCTTCTTGACCTCCCCGTCCCCCCTCTCGACTTCGACCCGCGCGAGGAACCCCACCGAGAGACTCTGCACCGTCTGCTCGACGGCCCCACCGGCGATCCGCACCTCCCCGTGGACCACACCACCGGGCACCACGTTCGGTTCGTGCAGCACCGTGTCGACAGAAGCCCCACCGACCCCCACGCTCGCGAACAGCTTCTTCCACACCATCTCCGGGTCCTCCCACTCGGCCTCCCCTGCCCCGTGGCACCGCGTGGAGGGAGAGGCGTCTCCCCTCGCGGCACCCGCCGTCCACCTCACATACGCGACCCCGGCGGCACCCCCGGCCACTCGGTTACGCTCGGACGGCATGATCGCTGGTCGAGACCGTATGCCACCCGGCAACGCCAGTCATGCCCCGCTACCGCGCTCCTTCTTCGACCGCCAGGTCCTGGAGGTGGCCCCGGAGCTGCTCGGATGCACACTGGTACGCACCACCGCCGAGGGCCCGATGGCACTCCGCATCACGGAGGTCGAGGCGTACGCGGGTGAAGCAGACCCCGGTTCGCACGCGTACCGCGGGCGCACCCAACGCAACGCGTCCATGTTCGGCCCGCCGGGCCACGCGTACGTGTACTTCATCTACGGGATGTGGTTCAGCCTCAACCTCGTCTGCGGCCCCGAGGACCACGCGAGCGGAGTCCTCCTCCGCGCAGGCGAGCTCCTCACCGGCCACGACCAGGCCCGTGCCCGCCGCCCCAAGGCGAAGCGCGACACCGAGCTCGCCAAGGGACCGGCCCGCCTCGCGACGTCGCTCGACATCGACCGCACGCTCAACGGAACGGACGTCTGCGGTCCGGACACCACGGCCCCCCTCCGCGTCCTCACGGGCGAGCTGCCGCACCGGACCGCCATACGCAACGGCCCACGCACCGGCGTCGGCGGCGAGGGCGCCCACCACCCGTGGCGCTTCTGGATCGACGGCGACCCCACGGTCAGCCCGTACCGCCCCCACCAACCGAGGCGACGCACCCCCAGGGTTGACGCGACCAAGCAGACGCCCTAATGTAGATCGGGTCGCTTGAAGCGGGGTGGCTCAGAGCGCGGTCCCAGACCGCCCATCGAGTTCCCGTAGGCGACCAACCATTACTGCGAAGATCCCGGATCCGGGACTGCTTTCGTTTGCCCGAAAGCACCGGGGAGGGCCCGATTAGGAGCCCGAAGGGAAATCGGCTAAAGTAGTGGACACCGAGAGGGAAGCGCCCGGAGGGCCCTGGGAGGGGTTCGATG
>NZ_AJTQ01000139.1 GCF_000262345.1 Streptomyces xiaopingdaonensis
TGCAAACCGCCCTGTCACCAACGTGCCGGGACAACACACCTAGGCGCCGTCGTCCGCCGACCAGGGTCGTGACCAACGGGGGTCCTGCGCATCGCCCTTGCGGACGAAGCGTATGTCCACCGACATCCGCATGGTGTCGGTTGTCGTGTCCAGGGACGCGTGGATGATGTTCGGCGTGTGGACGACCACGTCCCCAGCGGCGAAGTCGGCCCACAACCACCGCCTTCCCAGCGTGCGTCCGGTGAGTTCGAGGTCGTGGCTGATGGGCCGTCGGTCCTCCGGCCGGTCGGTGACGGTCCGCAGCCCCTGGTACTGCCGCCTCGGCAGTCGGTGCGACCCCTCCAGGTAGATCAGCGGGCCCGCGGCGAGCGGGCAGTCGCCGACCGGTATCCAGAATGTCAGGGTCCGCTCGGTGCCGCGGTCCATGTAGTCGCGGTCGACGTGCGCTCGGGAGGCGAGGGCCGAACCGCGGTGGAAGTGGCGCAGGATGCGCCGCCGTAACAGTTCGACCGTGCCGCCCAGCAGGTCCCGGGCCAACCCGGCCAGTCCGGGGTCGGTGACGAAGGCGCTGAACCGGTCCGAGCGGACGAAGGCGTACGCGGGGTGCTCGGCCACGCCGTGGGGCGGCAGGTCCGACGGGACGCTGCCGGAGAACACGCCGTCCTCGGGGCGGGTACCCGGCGCGAGGTAGCCCGGCGGAAAGAGCGAGAAGTACCGCCCGCGCAGCCGCAGTACGTCGGCGCGCGGGAGCAGCCCGGGCAGGTAGAGGTAGCCGTCGCGGTGCAGCCGTGCGCGCAGGGCTGCTGGATCGCCCAGGTGGCCGGCGCTGGGCGTCAAGGGGGCGAACAGCTCGGAGGAGAAGGGAACGGGGACGTTGTTCGACGACAGGTGCACGCGTTTCACCGGACTCCAGGGGTCGGGCCGTGACTCGTGGCCACGGAGAGATCAGTAGACGCCCTCGGCGGCGTCGTGGCCCGTCTCTTCCGTGCTGCCGTCGAAGGAGCGGACCAGTGCCACGCCGTCCCAGGGGAACCACGGGTGCGGGCCGACCCGCACGGCGCTGTCGCGTTCCAGCAGGTTGGGCAGGAACAGGTCTTCCAGGAGCGTCGTGGTACGGATGCGGCCCCGTGCGCCGTACGGCACCTCGCGCCAGGGGTCGTCCGGTTCGACCACGGTGAGCACCGCGAAGGGCGGGGGCAGATGGTAGGAGCGGTCGGCTCCTTCGGGCAGCCGGGGCCCGTCCGGCATCGGGTCTGCCTGGAGCGCGTGCCCGACCAGGGTGTTGCCGTAAGTGTCGATCCACTGCACGCCGTTGAGGTACTCCTCCCGGAGGAACGCCGCCTCCGCCGGTGTGCAGCTGATGCCGCCGGTGCACACCGCTTGCACGCCGTAGGAGTGGAGCGGGCGGGGCAGCCGTACGGCGAGTTCGAGGAGCAGCCTCGACGTGGTGAAGAGGAGCGCGGGGCGTTCTTCGAGCAGCGGGAGGGCCTGGTCGATCAGGTGCCCCGTGTAGGCGTCGGCGTCGTCGCCGGAGCGGACGACGGACTTGACCCAGCGGGGGTCGAAGTCGATGGCGTGGACGGCACCGCGCCAACTGTCGGCGAGCGCCTCCACGAAGTGCCCGTAGGCATGCGGGCCGCTCGGCGTCATCGCGAGGATGTCGCCGCCCGCGAGGCCGCGTTCCTCCAGCACGGTGCGGTAGATCTCCACGTCGTAATCGAGTCGGGTGACGTTGACGATGCGGCACGGCCGTCCCGTCGTCCCGCCGGTCTCGAAGACGCGGAAGGGCCGGTCGCGGTAGCCCCGGGGACGCAGGTCGGCGACGCGGGCGCCGCGCAGTTCCTCTTTGTCGAAGAGGCCGAAGCGGTGCAGGTCGGCGAAGCCCGTGAGGTCGTGGACGGGGTCGAAGCCGAGCCGGTCGCGCCGGGCGACCCAGAACGGGGAGCCCGTCGCGGGGTCGAAGTGCCAGCGCATCATGCGGCGCGTCCACTCGTCGAGGGCGACGCCGAGTTCCGGTACCCGCCGGCGCAGGCGAGCGGTGAGTGTGCCGGGTCCGACGGCTGGGTGGGCGGTCGTCGGTTCCGTCATCTGTCCCCCTGGGGTGGTGGGCCGGGCGCCGAGGTCGCCGCGCTCTCGGGGTACCGGTGAACGAACAGGGACTGCGCGCCGACGGCGGAGCGCAGTGCGGCATCCGTGACGCGCAGCACGGTGACGGACGGGTAGGGCACTTCGTGGCCGATGAGCGGATGGAAGCGTTCCGGTGTGCCGGCCGTGTCGGCCAGCACCAGCCGGGGCAAGGCGTAACCGCCCCCGTCCACCGCGGGTTCCGTCGTAGGGCGCTCCGTCAGGAGGCGGTCGCCGGGACGGATTCGGTCCGTGACGGTGCCGGCGGCCCGCTCGGCGGCGCCGGGTACACGGAACGCGGCGAGCGGGAAGCGCCGTTCCTCTCGGCTGGTGCGCAGCGCGTCCAGGCGTGCGGCCAGTACGCGTGCGAGGGGTTCGGCCTCGCCTTCGCACAGCACCGTGCGGACGTTGCTGCAGAAGCGTCCGGCGTCGGCGGCGACCAGTGGCGCCAACCAGTCGGCGGCCGCTTCGGCGCTCACGCCTTCGGGGACCAGCGCGCAGCCCCGCCCCGCCCCGTGCACGGTGAGGCCGGGCCGGTCGGACAGGGACCGGGCGAGGTCCTGCCCGCCGAAGACGACCTGCCGGTCGGTGCGCCGCACCAGCGCGGCCAGCAGGCGTCGTTCGCCTGGGTAGAGGCCGATGCGGTCCGGGGGCCAGCCCGCCTCGAGCAGCGCGGCCACCAGCCGGGCCGCCGACCAGGGTTCGCGGCGTGAGGGGCGCAGCCAGACGGCTCCGCTCCGCTCGATCTGTTCGACGACGGCGTCCAGGCAGGTGAAGGTGTTTCCGGGCAGGGCAACGAAGGCCAGTGCGTCGTCGGCGCCGGCAACGGAGCGGGCGGACGCCGACTCGCAGAGCATGCGGCTCCATCGGTCGGTCAGCGCCTCGGGCAGCCCGGCGTGCGCCCACAGAGCGGCGCGGAACGCGGAGGCGCTCTGCGTTCCCGTGCCGACCGTCACGGTCCCCGACCGGAAGAGCCGCAGCGCCGCTCGGACGACGGCGCGCCGTTCGGCCGGTGGCGGAGCCGGGGAAGGCCGCCGGCCCCGCCACCACGCGTGGTCGGAGTGGGCGACGACGGGCGGAACCAGCGCCAGGGTCGGGCGGCCCGGTCCGGGAAGCGGTGCGGTGTCGGGCGAGGCGTGCCATGCACCCCGGCGGAAGGCGGGCACCGCGGTCGTCATGGCAGTTCGGCACGGAGCGCGTCGGCGATCCGCGCCTGCTCGGCCGGGGTCAGGGACGGGTAGAGGGGCAGCGCGATGTGGTGGTCGGCGAACCACCGTGCGCGGGGGAATTCCCCGGCGGCCTTGTGCGGGGTCCGGTCGGCGAAGTACGGGTGGTCGCAGAGGAGTTCCCCGTAGACCTCGCCGGCCAGGGACACCCCGTGGCGTTGGCGCAGGGCTCGTCTCAGCGGGGTGCGCCGGCGGGGGTCGTCGAGGTGGGCGAGGTACTTGTAGTAGTTGCTCGTACAGGTGCCGGGCACGGGTTGGACGCGCAACCCCGGCAGGTCGCCGAGGAGTTCGTCGTAGCGTACGGCGGCGGCCTGCCTGTCCCGCAGGGTGTCGGCGAAGCGGAGCACGTCCACGGTGCCGACGGCCGCGTGCAGTTCGCTGATCCGCCAGTTGCTTCCGGGCCGGTCGTGCAGCGTGGAGCCGTGCGCGCTCTTGCCGTGGTCGCGCCAACGCCGCACCCGCTCCAGGTCCTCGTCGTCCGGCGCGGTGAGGAGTCCCCCCTCGCCCGAGGTGGCGGGCTTGGTGGCGAAGAAGGAGAAGGCGCCGAAGCGGCCGAAAGCGCCGGCTGGTCGGTCGCCCAGACGCGAGCCGAAGGCGTGTGCCGCGTCCTCGACGACGGGCACACCGCGCTCGCGGCACAGGCGCAGCGTGTCGTCCAGCGCGGGCGACACCAGTCCGCCGATGTGCACGGGGACGACGGCGGCCGTGTCGGGGTGCGTGTCCAATGCCGTGCGCAGGTCCCCCGGGTCGAGGCCCAGACCGTCGAGTTCGATGTCGACGAAGCGGACGTCGCCCCCGGCCCGGACGACCGCGGCGGCCGTGGCGAAGAAGGTGTTGACGGGGACGAGGACCGTGCGTCCGCGGACGTCGATGATGCGCAGCGCGATCTCCAGGGCCGCGGCCCCCGAGGAGACCGCAGCGCCGGGCGTGCCCGTCCAGGTCCGGGTCAGCTCCTCGAAGTCCCCGGTGTGCGGTCCCTGGCTGAGAACGCCGGTGGCGAGGGCGGAGTCGACGCGGTCGAGGACGGCCCGGCGTTCCTCGGCGTCGAAGGAGAGGCGCTGGGCCGGCAGACCGGCGGGCGGCACGGGCGGCCGGGAGAGAGCACGGGTGAGGAACCGTGCCGCCTTCGGAACGTGGGAGCCGTGCCCCATGGGCAGTTCGCGGATCTCGGCGGGCTCTCCGTACCCGGCGCGGGAGGTTTCGATCAGGGCGGCGGCGGCTTTGGCGTCGTCCGCCTCCAGGTAGGGGTCGGCGGTTCCGTACTGCACGTGCAGGGGTGCCGGGCCGGCGGCCCCGTAGAGGTCGGGGAGGTCGGCGTACTCCAGGATGCCGGGGAGCACGGCCCCTTCGTGCCCGGTGAGGAGGCGGGCGTACAGGACGGCGTAGCTCCCCAGGTGACTGGCGGTGCACAGCGGCAGCGGCCGAGGGGCCAGCAGCGCCGTGTGCAGGGCGACGGCCGCGCCCAGGCTGTGTCCGAACACGGCGAGGCGCTGCCCGTCGACACGAGGGTGGGAGCGGATCGCCTCCAGGGCGCCGAGTGCGTCGGAGGTCAGGGCACCGAGCAGCGAGCGTCCCGTGACCGCGAAGGCGTGGGCCAGCAGGGAGGCTTCGTCCCGGCCGGCGCGGCCGGGTGTGCTGAGGCCGCCGTCGACGCCGTAGGACAGCGTCAAGGTGGTGAGGCCCTCGTGGGAGAGCAGCTCCGCGACGTTGCGGTCGGGGTGGTCGGGGCGCTCCGCGCCGGTGAGCTTGCCCAACCCCGCGTTCCTGCCCCCGCACACGAGCACCGTGGGCCGCGGGGCGTCGCCGGGCGGTGCCAGCAGCGTCGCGGCGAAGGGGCCACGTCCGGGCGACCGGAAGGTGATCTCCTGGCGCCACAGTCCGCCGGACTCCGCGGCGGGTGCGGCGGTGAGCGTGGTCGGCTCGCGGTCGATCCTGGCGAGCCGTTCCACGACGTCGCGGAGCCGTCCGGACCAGGCGGCCGGGTCGGTGTCCTGTGGTGTGCGGCGTAAGGCGGGTGGGGTGGCCAGGAGCCGCTCGAGGCGCCGTGTCTGCATCGCCCGGCTCAGACGAAGTCGGCGTGGAGGGTGCGGGGCACTTCCACGGCGTAGGCGTCGAGGGCCTCCCCCAGGTGGATACGGCCTTGCTTGAGGAGTTCCAGCAGCTCGTTCTGCGGCCGGTAGAAGCATGACTTGCACAGGTCGGTGCGGCGCGGGTTGGACGCCTCCCATTCGGCGCGCGGACCGCCGTCCAGCACTTCGGCGTAGCCCTCCTCCAGGACGTTGCCTATGCGGTAACGGCTGTTGAGGTGCACCTGCGGGCACGGGTAGAGGTTGCCGTCGGCGCCGACCGCGGTGACGAACCGGCTGTAATGGCACTGCTCGAAGTCGCCCTCGACTTCCTCGACTTGGTCCATCGGGCCGCGGTCCAGCTTGGGTACCGACACCTCGAAGCCGTCCGTGCCGAGCCCCTCGGCCTCGGTGAGTAATGCGGAGATGCGCGGCAGCACCGCGTCGATGGTGTCGTGGCCGAGGGCGCTGTAGAACTCGGGCTCGAAGCGGACGTAGTGCGCGCCGGCGGAGCGGGCGATGCGGGCCGCGTCGAGGATCTCCTCGTGGTTCTGCTCGGTGATGACGTAGTTGAAGCCGATCCGGAAGTCGGGGTCCGTGGCCTCGCCGCGGAGCCGGCCGACCGTGTCGAGGAAGGAGGTGAAGGTCTGTTCGCGGTCCCGGGTGATGGCGTTGAACGTGGCCTCCGTGCCCGCGTTGAGACCGATGCGGACCCAGGTGTGGGTGGCGGCCACCGCGGCGGCGATGTCGGGCCGCCCCAGGCGCGAACCGTTGGTGATGACGCCGAGGCGCAGGCCGGCCTCGTGCCCGGCTCGGCTGATCTCTGCGTATCCGGGGTGGATGGTGCACTCCCCGCTGCCGCAGAAGGTCACGGCGCGCCCCTCGTTCGCAGCGAACTCGCGCATCAGCCGGATCGCCTTCGGCGTCGGGATGAGGTCCTTGAACGAGAACAGGTCGTAGAACTGCTCCTCGTTCTTGGAGTGGAAGTTGCAGAAATTGCAGCGCATGTTGCAGGCGCCCATGATGCCGATCCGCATGTGGATCGGCTTGACCTCACGCCCTTCGGCGAAGGCGCGCACCATGTCGCCGTGGGCGAGCACCTTCTGCGGGGAGTGCGCCTGGTCGAGGCTGACGACGGGGAGCCCTTCGCGGTTGCGCGGTGCGGCCAGTGCCGTGATGTCGCTGTGCTGTTCCTGCCTGTCCACGTGTGCCTCCAGAAAGATTCGGTGGTGCTCTCTGGGTCGAGTGGCGCGCCTGCGACGGCCCGAACGGTCACCCGGCGGCCCCGCGGCCGGGACGCTGTCGCACAGCGGGTCGTTCACCGAACGGATCTCTACGGTGGCGAAGTCTGCCGGTACGGGGCCGCGCGCTCAAGACCTCCCGCAGCCGCGACCGGAGCAGCCTTCGGGCCGAGTCGGCCGACCAGCGACAGCCAGGCCGTTCGTGCCCGTGCGTCCGACACGCACCCGGTGCAGGTGAAGCGGGCTCGCGACCCGCCCGGTGTGCCGCGATGCTGCGGGGAGGCCACCCGGCCGGGAGCGCCGCCCTGTGACGGGAACCGGGCGAGTCCACCGCCGCACTGCTCCTGGAGCGCGGCCTCACCTACGACCGCTGGCTGAGGGACCGCGACTTCGAGCCGTACTCCGCGCGCTCGGGCGGCGAGTGGACCCGGAACGACCACGACCGGTCGGCCGCCTCGTGGAGGAAGCCGCTGAAGCGCGGGAAGTCTTCGCGGGGACGGCCACCGGCTTCCGGCGTCGCAGCCCTCGCGACGGCTGAGCGGAGACCGGCCGGACCACGTCACCACGTCACCACGTCACTGAAAGGCGATCTCCTCGCAGTGCCGCACGCTCCGTCGGATCGAAGCGCGGTCGATGCCGAGGAGGGCGGTGAGCCACAGGCCGTTCTGGACGATGTCGATGTCGGTGGCGCGTCTCCCCGCCTCGGCGCCGGAGAGATCGGGGCGGGCCGCACGGATGAGCGCGGTGAGCGCCTTCCGGTAGCGCTTCTGGGCGGCCGTGTTGATCTCACCGAAGTCCGCGTGCGCCTGTGCGAGCGCCCACAGTTGGAGGCGGAGGGAGAGGTACTCCGTCGTCAGGAACTCGGCGTCGGCGATGCGGCGGAGGGCGGAGCGGAGGTTCTCCTCGGGGCTCTTCGACGGGTCCGGCTCGACCAAGGCCACGTCCTGCTCCTCGATGCGGCGCAGGGCCGCGCTGATGAGGGTGGTCTTGTCGTCGTAGTGGTAGTTGACGAGCCCGAGAGCGACTCCGGCCTGCCGGGCGACGGCACGCATGCTGACGCCCGAAATGCCGTGCCGGGACAGGAGGGTGAGGGTGGCGTCGAGGATGCGCTCCTGCCTGCCGACCTTCTTCTCGGGTTCTGCCACCGTGTCGCTCACCCGCCGATGGTATCGGGCGGCTGTTCCTCGCGGGGAGGGCCGGACGGGCGCGGGGTGTGCTCCTCCGCGGACCCCGGCGCTCGGCGGCGTGCTCAGCGGGGCGTGCTCACAGGTCGAGGACCAACTTCGCGCTGCGCGACCGCCCGACGCAGATCAGCATCGTGCCTTCTGCGTCGTGCTCCTCGGGGGTCAGGAGAGTTCCGCGGTGTTCCGGCCGCCCCTCAAGGACGCGGGTCTCGCACGTGCCGCAGTACCCCTCCTGGCAGGAGGAGTCGATGGTCGGCCGTACGGCCCGTACCGCCTCGAGGAGGCTCTGGTCCGCGGGAACGGTCAACGTGACGCCGGTGTCCCGCAGTTCCACCTCGAAGGCGGAGTCGGCGCCCGTCTCCGGCGTGCCCTCGGCGGCGGCGAACCGCTCCACGTGGAGCCGGTCGCCGACGCCGGCGCGGGCGCACTCCTCGGTGGCCGCGGCGAGCATCGGCGGAGGGCCGCAGCAGTACAGGCGTGCCTCGGGGGAGAGCGTCGCGACGATCCCTGCCACGTCCGGGACCCCTGCCTCGTCCTGGGGCACGAGGGTCACCCGGGCGGGGTGCGCGGCGGCGAGCTGCTCGGCGAAGGCCATGGACCGCAGGTCCCTGCCTCCGTAGACGAGTCGCCAAGAGGCCCCGCGGCGTTGCAGTTCCTCGGCCATGGCCTTGAGCGGAGTGATGCCGATGCCGCCGGCGAGCAGCACGTAGTCGGGCGCCTCGACCAGGGGGAAGTGGTTGCGGGGGCCGGAGCTTTCGATCTCGGTGCCGACGTCCAGCCGGTCGTGCACCTCCGCGGAGCCGCCGCGGCCGGCCTCCTCGCGGAGGACGCAGACGGTGTAGGTGGTGCGGTCGGCCGGGTCGCCGCAGAGCGAGTACTGCCGGCGGAGTCCGGAGGGCAGGCGCAGGTCGAGGTGGGCGCCCGGGTCCCAGCGGGCCAGTTCGGCACCGTCGGCCGCTGCGAAGGCCAGCAGCACGACGCCGTTCGCGACCGGTGTCCGACGCACCAGCCTCAGCTTCAGCGAACCGCTGTCGTTCGCAAGGGACATGGCGGTGTCTCTCCTTCTTGACGGAGCGGATGGCACGGTCGCCGCGACCGATCCGGATCGGTCGCGGCGACCGTGCTCCCGCTGTGCTCGTGGCCGGTCACGCGCGGCCGCGGGGCTCAGTGACGGCGAGGCTCCGTGCCCCGTCCGGTGGCCTGCCTTCGGGCTACGGCGATCAGCTCCGTGAGCAAGGCGTCGCGGCGGTGGGCGAGTTCGTCGACCGAGTGCTTCTCACTGACCGAGCCGAGGCCGTCGACGAGCCGCTGCGACGTCGTCTCGTCGAGGTGCGGGCGGCCCAGGTCGTCGAACCAGCGGTTGAAGCTGTCGGCGTAGCGCTCGCAGAAGGCGGCGAGCCCTCCCTCGCCGGCTCCCAGGTGGAAGAGCTGCGTCGGGCCCATCGTCGCCCAGCGCAGGCCCGGCCCCGCGGAGACCGCCGTGTCGACGTCCTCGACGCTCGCCACGCCTTCGTTGACGAGGTGGATGGCCTCGCGCCACAGCGCCGCCTGCAGCCGGTTGGCGACGTGGCCCGGGACCTCGCGCCTGACCTCGATCGTCACCTTGCCGACCGAGGCGTAGAAGGCACGGGCGCGGTCCACCGCTCCCCCGGCGGTCCTGTCGTTGCCCATCACTTCGACCAGGGGGATGAGGTGCGGCGGGTTGAACGGGTGGCCGAGCACGAAGTGCCCCGGGTCCCGCCAGCCTTCCTGCATCTCCGTCAGCGTCAGGCCCGAGGCCGACGAGGCCACCACGGCGTCGGCGCCGAGGGCGGGCTCGATCGCCGCGTAGAGGCCGTGCTTGAGGGCGATTCGCTCGGGGACGCTCTCCTGGACGAAGTCCGCTCCGTCGACGGCAGCGCGCGGGTCGGCGCAGAAGTGCACGTTCTCCGGGTCGCCGTGCTCGGTGAGCCCGAGCTGCGTGAGGACGGGCCAGGCGGCCTCGACCGCCTGCCGCACCCTCGTCTCGGCCTGCGGGTCGGGGTCGTGGACGGCCACGGATTTCCCGGCGGCGAGGAAGAGCGCGGTCCAGCTCCGGCCGATCACGCCGGCGCCGAGGCTCGCGACGCGCGCGAAGCCGCCGCTCTCGTCGGCGCGTTGGTCCGGCTGCTCAAAAGGCGACACGGTCAGCTCCCTTCAGGCCGAGTCGGCGACGGGCATCGGCCGGGGTGGCGACCGAGCGCCCGAGGGATTCGACGATCGTGCGGATCTTCGCGACCTGGTCGGCGTTGGAGGCGGCGAGTTGGCCCGGGCCGATGAAGAGGCTGTCCTCCATACCGACCCGGAGGTTGCCGCCGAGCATGGCCGCCTGCGTCGCGAACGGCATCTGGTGGCGGCCGGCAGCCAGTACCGACCACTCGTAGTCGTCCCCGAAGAGCTTCTCGGCGACCGTGTGCATGTGGACGAGGTTGTCCAGGTCGGCGCCGACGCCGCCCAGCACGCCGAAGACCATCTGCACGAAGAAGGGAGGTTCGAGCCAGCCCTGGTCGACGAGCCAGGCGAGGTTGTAGAGGTGCCCCAGGTCGTAGCACTCGAACTCGAACCTCGTGCCGTGCTCCCCGCCCAGCTCCTGCACGATGTACTCGAGGTCGGCGAAGGTGTTCTTGAAGACCAGGTCCCGGGTGGACTCCAGGAATTCGGGCTTCCAGGCGTGCTGCCACCGCTCGTGCTTCTCCAGCATCGGGAAGATCCCGAAGTTGAGCGACCCGACGTTGAGCGACGCCATCTCGGGCGAGACCGCGACGGCGGCGCGGAGCCGGTCCTCGCGCGACATGCCCAGGCCGCCACCGGTCGAGACGTTGACGACCGCGTCGGACCTGGCGGAGATCTGCGGCAGGAACTCCTGGAAGAGCTCGGGTCGGGGGTCGGGCTTCCCCGTCTCCGGGTCGCGGGCGTGCAGGTGGATGACGGCCGCGCCTGCCTCGGCGGCCTCGACGGACGCCTGCGCGATCTCCTCGGGGGTGATCGGCAGGTGGGGTGACATCGTCGGGGTGTGGATGCCTCCGGTGGGGGCGCACGTGATGATGACTGGCTCGGGCATGCGGACGCACCTCCGTACGGGTCGGACGGATCTCCTGGTCAGGACGGGTTCCGGTCGCGGGCCAGGGCGCGGTAGGCGTCCAGGACGAGGCCGTGGAAGTGGTGCACGCCGTGCTCGGAGAGCCCCGGCGCCCTCTCGGGGTCGTAGACGATCCGGCCCTGGTTGAAGGCGGGCGTGCCCATCCCCCGCTGCACGCTCTCGACCAGGTCGATGTCCTGTACTTGGAGCACCTCGTCGATGTACTGCACCGACTGCTCTTCCGCCTCGTTGAGTTCGGTGCTCTCCAGGAAGAAGTCCCAGGTCTCCAGGGTGCGTCCCGGGCCGTCCGGCCAGACCTGGAAGACCATGAAGTTGCCCCGCCCCGGGTAGCGGAGCAGGCAGGTGTTGGGCCACAGCCACCACACCGCGTGCTCGGTGACCGTCGCGTCGGAGACGTCGTACGCGGTGTTCTCCGAGGTGCCCGCGTCCGCGAAGTGGCTCGACCAGATGCCGTGCGTCTTCACGTCGTAGGTGTCCATGTCGACGAGGGAGACGAACTCCTTGTGCGCGACATGGCAGTGGTAGCACTCGAGGAAGTTGTCGATGACGTTCTTCCAGTTGGTCTCGACCTCGTAGTGCAGCCGTTTCGCGTGCGTGAGGCCGGCGATGTCGGGTGCCCGCCGGGTGATGTCGGCGGCGAGGTCGGGGGCCTGCTTCGCCAGCGGCGCGGCCGTCGGGTCGAGGTTGACGTAGACGAAGCCGCAGAACTCCTCGACCTGGACCCGGTCGAGGCAGATCTCCGTCCTGTCGAACGTCTCCATCCGGTCCGTCTGCCGGGCGCCCACCAGGGAGCCGCCCAGGTCGTACGTCCAGGCGTGGTACGGGCAGACGATGGTGCGCGTCGTCCCCGAGCCCGACAGCAGCTCGTGTGCCCGGTGCTTGCAGACGTTGTAGAAGGCCCGCAGCTCTCCCCGCCGGTCGCGGACGACGGCCACGGGCATGCCGGCGACCGTCGCGGCGACGTAGCTGCCGGGCTGGGCGAGCTTCTCGACGTGGCAGATCCACTGCCAGGTGCGGGCGAAGATGGCCTGTTGATCGACCGCGTGCCACTTCGGTTCGGTGTAGGCGTCGGCACGCAGGGACATGGAATTGGCGGGATCTTCGTCGTAGCCAGCGGCTATCGCCGTGACCTGGTCTGCGGTGACATCAGTCATGACAGCGACCATAGACTGAACTGGACGACCGTTCAATATCTCGGTGAACGATCGTCCAGCGATCTCGACCAGGCAGGCTGGACAACTGTTCAATCTGTGCCAGCATGAGGCTTCCACCGCCCAAGTGCGCATCCGAGGAGGAGCATGAGCCGGTACGCCGTGACGAACCCCGCGACCGACGAGCTGGTCCAGGAGGTTCCGACGATCACCGACGAGGCGCTGGAGCGCGCCCTCGACGCCTCACGCGCGGCGCAGTCCTCCTGGGCACGCGAGAACACGGTGGAGCAGCGGTCGGCGCTCGTCGCGCGCGTGGGCGAACTGCACGCGGAGCGCCGGCGGGAGTTCGCCGACATCATCGTGCGCGAGATGGGCAAACCCGTCGGAGAGGCGCTCGGTGAAGTGGACTTCTGCGCCGACATCTACCGCTACACCGCCGAGTCGGCACCGTCCTGCCTGGCCGACCAGGAGATCCCGCTCCCCGCGGGCGAGGCCCTGGTGCGCAGCGCTCCGCTGGGCGTCCTGCTGGGGATCATGCCGTGGAACTACCCCGCCTACCAGGTCGCCCGGTTCGCGGCCCCCAACCTCGCCATCGGCAACACGATCCTGCTCAAGCACGCTCCGCAGTGCCCGCAGTCCGCCGCCTTCCTGGAACAGCTCTTCGCCGACGCCGGCTTCCCGGCCGGCGCCTACACCAACATCTACGCCTCGAACGACCAGGCGGCGCGCCTGATCGCCGACCCGCGCACAGCCGGGGTCTCCCTCACCGGCTCCGAGCGCGCCGGGCGGGCGGTGGCCGAACTCGCGGGCCGGCACCTGAAGAAGGTCGTGTTGGAGCTCGGTGGCTCGGACCCGTTCCTGCTCCTCGCCTCCGACGATCTGGACGCGGTGGTCGGACAGGCCGTCGCCGCACGGTTGGACAACGCGGGCCAGGCGTGCAACGCCGCCAAGCGGATCATCGTCGTCGACGACCTGTACGACGAGTTCGCCGAGCGGTTCGTCCGGGAGTTCACGGCCGTCGAACCCGCTGATCCCACCGAGCCCGCCACGGTGTTGGGGCCGCTCTCCTCGACCGAGGCCGCGGACCGGCTGGAGGACCAGGTCAGGAGCGCCGTCGCGCACGGAGCCACCGTCCACCGGAAGGCACAGCGACGGGGCACGTTCTTCCCACCGGTGGTGCTCACCGACCTGGCGCCCGGGAACCCGGCCCACCACGAGGAGTTCTTCGGCCCGGTCGCCGTCCTGTACCGGGTGCGGGACGAGGAGGAGGCGGTCGCCGTCGCCAACGACACGCCGTTCGGGCTCGGTTCGTACGTCTTCACCCCGGATCGGGAGCAGGCCGTGCGGGTCGCCGATCGCCTGGAGGCCGGGATGGTCTTCGTCAACGAGGTCGGTGCGGAAGGAGCCGAGCTGCCGTTCGGCGGCGTGAAGCGCTCGGGCACCGGACGCGAGCTCGGTCACCTGGCGTTCAACGAGTTCGTCAACAAGAAGATGATCCGCTCCGCGTGAAGCGGGGTGCCGGTCGGTTCCGCTTCCGGCCGGTGCCTCGACGGCGGCATCCAACGAGCGGGTTGCCCGATCGGGGGCGGCTGCCGCTCTCGGCCGGAGCTTTCCGGTGGCCGGGATGGGAAGTCCCGGCCACCGGCTGCCGGAACCCGCAGGCGGTCCGGAAGTGGCGCTCGGAGTGTCTTCGTCGCCCGCGGAGAGAGCAGCGTGAAACCACGCGCGGGGCGCGGACCGGGCGAAGAGGACGGTGACTCGGGTCAGCGTGCGAGGATCGTGCGGAGCACGGTCGTCACCGCGGCGGGGTCGTCCGCGTTCATCAGGTGTCCGACGCCCGGCACCTCGTGGTAGGTGGCGTCGGGCAGGTTCGCGAGGATGATGTCGGCGGCCTTCCGGGGGCAGAACGAGTCGAACTCGCCGCCGGCGACGTCCACATGGGCGGTGACCTTCTCCAGCAGGGGCGTGAGCGGCTCCTCCCGCAGCGCCCGCATGGCCCGCAGACCGTTGAGGTAGCCCTCGGATCCGCCGACGGCCTTCATCCTGCTCGCGACGACCCTCTCCAGCAGATCGGCACGCCGGACGAGCGCACCCGCCGAGTCCTCGCGGAGCGCGTCCTCGATCGCCGCGCGGTCACCCGACTCCGCGGTGGCCTGCCGCTGCTCGTAGAACGCCGCGGCGGCGCGACCGACCACGGTGGAGGTACCGAAGACGACCGGGTGCGGCAGGAGGTCCGGCCTGTGGGCGGCCGCCCTGAGGACGGCGGTGCCTCCGAGCGAGAATCCGACGCAGGTCGCGGGGCCCGTCACCGCGTCGAGGAAACCGATCAGGTCGCCGCCGAGTTGGGAGAGCGTCCCGTCGGCCCCGCCTGCCGTGGTGTCTCCGTGGCCTCGCAGGTCGTAGGCGTAGGTGTGCAGGTCCTGCAGGGCGTTCTGCTGGTACGACCAGGTGTGGCGGTCCTCGGCCAGACCGTGGAGGAAGACCACGGGTGCCCCGTCGCGTCCGCGCTCGGACCACGTGACGTCGAGGTCGCCGATGCGTGCGGTACGGGCGGGGACCTCGGCTCCGTCGGTGTGGCCGGCCATGGGGGACTCCTGGCTGTCGCTGGCTCGTGAGGAGAGCTTCGTCCCTCCGGGCGTGGCCGGTCAAAGGGCGGTGCCACGCCTCGCTTCCGGGAGGCGCGACACCGCACGCGGCCCGAGGGCGCCGAGACCGCACCGTGCGAGCTGCCGACACCGTGCCGCTCGACGACCTGCCGTCGCAGGGCCGTTGGGCGGGCGCCGGCCGACGAGCCGCTCCGCCCTCACGCCCCGTCGTCCGGTACGGCCTCCAGTACCGCGTGGCAGGGCAGGCCCGCCAGCTCGGTGACCCCCTGGCACCTCAGCCCCGCCCTGCCCAGCAGCTCCTCGTACTCCGTCAGGGTCCGCTCCCTGCCGGACGTCAGCGTGAGCGTCTCGATGTCGCTCAGCGTCGTGTGCAGCACGCCCGCCGCCTCGACGGTCTCTCCCTCGTGCGGCAGCAGCAGGGTGGCCACCAGCACGGTGCCGTCGGGCCCGGCGGCACCGCGGCAGAGGTCGAGGACGCGGACGCAGGAGGCGTCGTCGAGCCCGTGCAAGATGTTGCGCAGCAGGTACGCGTCCCCGCCGGCCGGGACCGAGGCGAGGAAGTCGCCCTCGCTCAGGGCGCAACGGCCGGCGACGCCCGCGGACTTGAGCGTGTCCGGCGCCGGGCGCAGCGCCTCGGGGCGGTCGTACAGCGTGCCGTGCAGCGCCGGATGGGCGGCGAGGATCGCCGCCAGCAGCGTGCCGTCGCCCCCGCCGACGTCGACGACGTGCGCGAACCTGCCCCAGTCGCAACTGCCGGCGACCGCGGGGGCCTGGGCGGCGGTGGCCAACGCCATCGCGGCGGTGAACCGCTCCCCCAGCGTCTCGTCCGCCGCGAAGGACTCGTAGAAGCCGGTGCCGTGCCGCTTCTCGAAGGCCGAGGTGCCCGTGCGCACAGCGTCCTCAAGCGCGCCGAAGGCGTCCCAGAGGGCGGGAGTGCCGTAGAGGTCGGCGGCGAGCCTGGCGGGGGCGCCCCTGCGGAACTCGGCGCCGAACGGGGTCAGCGCGAACCGCCCGCCTTCGCCGGTGGTGACGAGTCCGAGCACGCGGCCGGCGCGCAACAACCGGCGCAGCGACGGCGCGTGGGTGCCGGTGTCGCGCGCCACCTCCTCGGCGGTGCGGGACCGCTCGCCGAGCGCGTCGACGGCTCCCACGCGCGCCAGGGTCCCGGCGATCTGGCTCAGCAGGAAGCCCGACATCGCGGTCGTCCGCAGCCACGCCGCGTCGGCCTCCGCACGCGCCTGCTCTTCCGAAGTGGTCATCGGCCCTCCGTGTCGAGAGTGTGGAAGTCGGACGCGAAGAGGACGTCGGGCTCCTCCGTCTCGTCGTGACCGCCCGAGGCGACGAGGAGGAACTGCACGCGCCGGGAGTCGGGTGCATGCGGGCAGCGGTGGCTGACGAAGTTGAGCAGTGCGAGGTACGGGACGGTCATGTGGATGTGCTCGGGGCCCTTGTCCTGGCGCACCAGGAAGGCGAGGTCGTTCTGCACGTCGCAGAGCGCCTTCTCCCTGCGCCTGTTGGGGTGCCAGACCATCTGGCGCAGCGACCGGTCCTGGGAGACGGGGTACTCGGCCCACTCCGTGGTGCTGCCGTCCAGCAGCTCGTCGCGGACGAGCAGGTGGGTGTCCGTGGTGCCGGGCCGCGGGGCGAAGAACGTCGAGACGGGCAGCGTGACGTTGCCGGGGTCGACGCGCTCGAGAAACCGGGGCCGCTTCTTGAACTGCTGGCCGACGGTGAGCGCGAACCAGGTGCCGAGCAGCCCGTACAGGGCGGCCTCCGCTGCGAGTGAGGCTCCGCTGTGCCGCCTCATCGAAGACTCCCTTCCTCGACCGCCGCGCGCTTCCTGGTCCAGGCGATGGCGTCGGCGACGTGCGGTGCGTGCTGCGGGTCCATGACGAGGCTCTCGTGCGTCGCGCCCGGCACCAGGTCGTGCCGCGACTCGTGGGAGAGCGCCGCGAGTTCGGCCTGGAGGTCGGCGTGGACCGGGTCGCGCTCCACGGTGCCGCTCGCCGTCAACACCGCGACAGGGCGTCCCCCGGCGTCGGTCAGCTTCGCCGCGTCCGCCGACCAGGAGCGCGGCCACTGGCTCATCTCGCGCCGCGCGGCCCGCCAACTCGCCGGTGCCTTCATCCGCTCCACGGTCTGCGCGGCGAGCGGTGCGGGCAGGGAGGAGAACGGGCCGAGCCGCTGCGGCTCGGGCAGCATGCCGAGTTCGGCGCGGAGCCAGGTGGACGTCATCCGCTGGCGGAGCCAGGGGAGCGTACGCCGCTGGCCTGCGGAGCGGGCGAGTTGGTCGGGGTGGCTCGCGTCGACGAAGACGAGCCCGCCGACGAGTTCGGGGTGCCGGCGCGCGAAGCTCCGGATGAGCAATCCGCCGACGGACTGCCCGACGAGGACGTACGGGGGCTCGGCGCCGAGCCGCGCCAGCAGCTCCCGCAGGCCGGCGCTGGCCCGCTCGGCGTCCTGCGGCCCCTTCGCGGGCGCACTCCAGCCGGTGCCGGGCCGGTCGTAGGCGACGTAACGGGTGTCGGGCTCCATCCCCTCCCACACCCAGCTCCACCCGGTGGCGGGGCAGGCCATGCCGTTCTCGAAGACGACGGTGGGACCCGAGCCACCCGTCCGCGCCACCGCGTGGACCTCCCGGCCTCCCACGGTGACGAGTTCGCCGGGCACGGCGGCCGCGCGTACGCGCCCGCTCCGCACGCGCCGGTACACTGCCGCACCCGCCACGGCAGCCGCGCCGGCCCCGACCAGCAGGCTCGCCGCCCGCGGCGCCGTACGCGCCGAGCCGCCGCGCCGAGTCGCCCCGGCGAGCGGCTTCTTGGCGGGGGACTCCTTCCGTGGCCCCAGCGCCCTGGAGACGTGGGCGACGGCGGGGTAGGTGGCGCAGAACGACCAGACGAAGCGGTTCAGCCCCATGAACTTCGCGTTCCCCAGATGGAAGGCCGCTCCCGTCGCGAGGAGGCCGCGGGCGACCGGCTTGGGCGTCACCAGGGCGAGGGGGAAGGCGAGTTCGCCGGCGATCGTCGACCAGGCGACGGTCTTGGCGAGCCAGGGACGGTCGCGTACGAGCTCGTAGAAGAACCGGTCGCCGTAGGTGGCCGTGCGGAAGATCCCAGGTATCGCGGTGCCGTCGCGCCAGACGGGCGAGGCGAGTTTCGCGGCGCCCGAGGTGAAGTACGACAGGCATGCCTGCGCGGCGAGGAAGACGACCACCGCTTCGCGGGCGCGGGCGTTGTCGGGGAAGAGCTTCTCCAGCGCCGAGCCGGCGAAGTTGAGGAAGGCCATGTGGTCGGACCCGTCGAGGCCGTACCGCATCTGCGTCTGCATGCCGTACGCCGTGCCGCACATGGTGGCCGCGAGTGCGCCGCGCTGCGCGCGGGTGGTGCCCGGCAGGAGCAGTCCGAGGCCGGCGAGCATCCGGGTCCGCGGCAGGGAGAGGACGTTCGGGTAGCCGAAGAGGGCGTCCAGCCGATCTTCGCCGGCGCTGCGCCACCACTGCGGCGCGTGCAGCTTGAGCACCGGCCAGCTCAGCAGGTCGTCGTCGGCGTGCAGCGAGGACGACGCGAGCTGCTCCAGGGCGCTGATCGTCGCGCCGACCGAGGTGAACCGCTCGACCTTGCGGAAGACCGCGTCGATGTCGTCGCGTCGTGTGTTGTCCACGGACAATCCTCCGATGACGGGTGCGGTGCTCCGGCGAGCGCGCGCTCGCCGGAGCACCGGTTTCGAGACGGGCGCTCAGAACCTCTGCGGGTGGTGAGCGAGGGTGTCCCCGACCGAACGGCCGGTGTCCAGCGCGGTGCTGGGGACGGTCGACCCGTGGTCGTCGTAGCCGAGTGCGCCGGCAGCCGCCGTGAGGCCGACCTGCGCGGCCGTCTGGGCGGCCGTCACGCCGGCGAAGACAATGGCGGGGGTGAGCAGCACCGGCAGGGGCTCCTCGCTGCGGGGTACGTGTCGCTCGCCGAACTCCGCGTGGTGCTGGGCCCAGTCGGCGATCCGTGTGGTCCGTGACACAGCCATCGCTGAGTACCTTCCTCTTCTCGTCGGTCAGACCATGACGTGCTCGTCATGCGCCGGTTCATCCCAGTGCGGACGAAAGGCGAACGACGTGCTGAGTAATTTTCTACAGCGACAGCGATGCGGGTACCGGCCCCGTGGACGCACGAATCGTGATGGTTTTTTTCCGATTCTTTACCTTGCGTAACGCTGTGGCGCGCGCAGTCTTGCGCGCGACGACGCACCCGCGACCCGTTTCGGGGTCGTGGCGACTGTCGTTGCGTGCCCGCGGAGGGGTCCGGCTCTCCTTCCGGGCGGCAACTTCCTTACGTCGAAGGGGTGTTGGAGGAGGCCCCGGGACGGAAAACCACCGCCTCCCGCCCCGCGGGCGCGGCAGCTACGGGTAAGCGGGTCCCCACGAGCCGCGTTCACCGGCTTCCGCGAGACGGAGCCGGCGTCGTTCCGGCCCTGGGCGCACAGGAGTCGGCCCCTGTCTACGCGGCAGCGGTGCAGCCGCGGCGGGCCGCACGCCACTCGGTGCGGAGCCGGTCCAGCTCGACCAGGTCCGCCGCCGTCCACACGGTGCGCCCGGCGACGAAGCGCCGGATCGCGTCGTTCGCCTCGGCGGCGTCGAGGCGTGGTTCTCGGTCCCTTCCTGTGCTCATGGTCGACGAGCCTAGCGTCCGTCTTTTCCGTCGACGTCATCCTGTGGGCGGATCGACGACCCTTCGGGGTGGGTCGTCCGGCGGAGTGCCGTGCGCACGCCTTCCTCAGGACTCGTCGGGGTGGTCACCTCGACGAGCGCCGAGAGCAAGTTGGCGCCGTAGCACGCGCGGTGGGCGCTCCCGGACCTCGGCCTCGTCGGTCCCGGCAGCGACTTCGACGGTGACGGCCGGACGGATCGGCACCGAGCCGCGCGAGCTCGGCCGTCGGGTCGAGGCGACCGGCTGCTTCGTCGTGGGCGAGGACGTCGATGCGGGCGGCGGCACCGAGGAAGGGCAGGACGGTCGCCCCCGCGCCGATCACCGGCTGTCCCGTAAGGGATCATCCCTCCGTGACGGCCCGGGATTCCGTTGGGGACTCACCGCCCGGCCCGACACCGAGGCCAGGAGGACTCCGTGAGCAACCAGGAACGCCGCGAGCGGTACGCGAGGGCGCTGTACGCCACCCTCGGGTTCAGTGCCGAACGGCACCCGTGGGAGGGGCTGGCCGCGGCCCGGCGTGAGGTCTGGTACGTCCGGGCCGACGCCGCGCTCGCGTTGGCGGACGAGGAGATCGCCGAGGCGCTGGAGTCCGAGCGGGAGCGCTGAACTCCGAGCAGCGTCGGCCGAAGCCCTCCGGCTTCCGACAGAGCACCGTCTCCTCCCCAGGTCGCAGCCGTACTCCGCAGCGACCACCGACAATTGACCGATGCCCCGTCTCTCCCGAAGCCCGTTCACCGCACCCGGCGAACAGGGCCGCGGCGTGTGGCGCGCGCTCGCCGAAGTCGCCGGCGGCGTGCTGCTGATCTCCCTCGGCCAGGTCGTCGTCAGCAGTCCGGACGAGCAGCCCCCGCTGAGCCAGTACCTCCTCTCCGTCCCCGTGCTCGGCCTCTTCGCCGTCCGCCGCCGCTACCCCGTCGTGAGCCTCCTCGGCATCGCGGCGCTCGCGGGCGCGCAGCCCGCCGCCGGACTGCCTGCCGCGGTCACCGCGTACACCGCCACGAGGCAACTCACGGCGCCACGGCGCCGCACGGCCCTGCTGCTCGCCTCGACCGTCCTCGTCCTCCTGACGAGCACCGCCCTCGCCGCGTTCGCCGGCTCCGAGGGCCAGGTCTCCGGGCCGGCCGTCGGCGCCGTCCTCGCCGCAACGGCGCTGCTCGTACCGGGGCTCGTCGGCACCTCGGTGGGACAGCAGGACCGGCTGATGCCGGCGCTCAGGGAACGCGCCGCCGCCGCCGAGGAGGCCCGCCGGCTCGCCGAGAGCGAGTCGCGGATGCAGGAGCGGTCGCGGATCGCCGCCGAGATGCACGACCTCGTCGGCCACCGGCTCAGTCTCATCTCCCTGCACGCGGGCGGCCTGGAGATGGCGCTCCGCGACGAGTCGGCCGAGATGCGCGACGAGGCGGCCCTGGTGCGCCGGGCCACCGGCGACGCGATGCAGGAGCTGCGCGAAGTCCTCGGCGTCCTGGGCCCGTTGGGCCGGGACACCGGTACCGGCGCGCTCACCGACACGACGGGCACCAGGTCCGACATCGAGGCGCTCGCCGAGGAGTCGCGGAGCGGCGGCATACCCGTCGAACTCACCTGGGAGGGCGCCGACCTCGACGACCGCCCGGCCCAGGTGCGCCGCGCCGTGCACCGGGTGGTCCGCGAGTCCCTGACCAACGTGCACAGGCACGCGGCCGGCGCCCACGTCACCATCGGCGTCACGCACACCGACGACCGGGTGGAGGTGCGCGTGCGCAACGGGCGCCCACCGCTCCGGGGTTCGGCCCAGGAGGGCTCGGGGCGCGGCCTCGTCGGGCTGCGGGAGCGGGTCTCGCTGCTCGGCGGCGAGTTGGAGTCGGGGCCGACGCCGGCGGGCGGGTTCGCGGTGACCGCGCACATCCCCGCGCAGCCGGACCCGCACACCGGCACCGCGGGCGCCGGGGACGCGCGGCCGGAACCGGCCGGGCCCGGCACCGAGCGCGTGCCCTCGCGTGTCCAGCGCCGCGTCGTCGGAGCGCTCACCGGGCTGCTCGGCCTCACGGGCGTCAGCGTGATGATCCTCTTCGGCCTCTTCCTCGTGAGCGAGGCGAACCGGGACCCCCACGTCGCCGAGGAGGTCGAGCCCCGGATCGGCATGCACCGTGCGGAGTTGGAGTCGTCCCTCTTCGACGACATAGGGGTGCGGGCGGCAGCGACGGGACACGAGCCGGCCCGCCCCGCGTCCGCGACGGAGTGCATCTACCCGATGGTGCCGAGCGAGGACTTCCTGCCGCTGAGCGTGGGCGCAGGGATGGGGCCCATGAAGTACGCTCCCTTCGACGCCCATGAGGGCCCGGGTCAGCTCAGGATCACCCGATACTGCTTCCGCGGCGACGAGTTGACCGCGATCGACCGCTTCAACGTGCCGGTGGCGTCGCAGACGCCATCCTGGGAGTCCCCGTGACCGTGCAGCCCGACCGTCCGATCCGTGTCCTGCTCGCCGACGACGAGGCGATGATCCGGCACGGCGTCCGCCTGATCCTCCGCCATGCGGAGGGGATCGAGGTGGTCGGCGAGGCGAGCGACGGCGAGGAGGCCGTGCGGCTCGCCACCGAGGCAGAGCCCGACGTCGCACTCATCGACATACGGATGCCCGTGCTCGACGGGCTCGCCACGATCGACCCGCTCCTCGCCCTGCAACCCCGCCCCCAGGTGGTCATGCTCACCACCTTCGGCGACGAGGAGAACGTGACGCGCGCCCTCCGCTCCGGCGCCACCGGCTTCCTCCTCAAGGACGAAGGCCCGCAGGAGCTGATCAGCGCGGTGCGCTCCGCCGCCGCAGGGGACGCCGTCCTCTCCCCCGGCGTCACGGGAACCGTCATCGAGCGGATGCTGAGCGGCGGTTCGGACGCGGCGGGCCCGCCGCGCAGCGCCGCCCCCGGGCAGCAACTCGCCGAGCTCACCGGCCGGGAGCGCGACGTGCTCACGCTGCTGGGCGGCGGGCTCGCCAACGTCGACATCGGGCAGCGCCTCGGCATCGGCGTCGGCACCGTCAAGACCCACGTCAGCGCCATCCTGGAGAAGACGGGCACCGACAGCCGGGTGCAGGCGGCGGTACTGGCGTACCGGACGGGCCTGCTGTCCTGAGGGACTCTGCCCGAAGACAGAGTTCCGGATGGGCCCCGAGGACCACACGGTCCCGCGGGCCCGACCTTCGACAGGGGCCGCACTCGGTCCCTGAGGCCGACGGATCCGGCGTGCGGCGCGCGGAGGATGAGAGGCAGTCAACCGCCCCGCCCACTCTGGAGCCGCCATGTCGATGCAAGCAGCCGTGTCCTCGCCCGCCCACCCGTCCCAGAGCTCGGCCGCCGCCCGCGCCACCGAGCTGAGCAAGGTCTACGGCGAGGGCGAGACCCGGGTGGTCGCCCTCGACTCGGTCTCGCTGGAGTTCGAGCGCGGGCGGTTCACCGCCATCATGGGGCCCTCGGGCTCGGGCAAGTCGACGCTCATGCACTGCATGGCAGGACTCGACTCCGTCTCCGGTGGTTCGGCGCGGATCGGCGACACCGAGCTGTCGCGCCTCAACGACCGGCAGCTCACCCGGCTCCGCAGGGACCACGTCGGCTTCGTCTTCCAGGCGTTCAACCTGCTGCCGACGCTGTCGGCGCTGGAGAACATCACGCTGCCGATGAGCATCGCCGGCCGCAAGCCCGACCCCCAGTGGCTCGACACGGTCGTGGAGACCGTCGGCCTCGCCGGACGGCTGGACCACCGTCCCGCCCAGCTCTCCGGCGGTCAGCAGCAGCGCGTCGCCGTCGCGCGGGCCCTCGCGTCCCGGCCCGAAATCATCTTCGCGGACGAGCCGACCGGCAACCTCGACTCCCGCGCCGGCGGCGAGATCCTCGGCTTCCTGCGGAACTCCGTACGGGAGTTGGGCCAGACCGTCGTGATGGTCACCCACGATCCGACGGCCGCCGCCTACGCCGACCGCGTCGTCTTCCTCGCCGACGGCCGGCTCGTCGACGAGCTGTTCACGCCGACCGCCGAGAGCGTCCTCGACCGGATGCGGCGCGCAGGCGCCGCGGGCCGCACGGGCTGACCCGGCCGCCCGACCCCGCCGAACCGCCGCTTCCTACACCAGGACCCGCCATGCTCCGAACAGCCCTGCGCAACCTCTTCGCGCACAAAGCCCGACTGATCATGACGGCGCTCGCCGTCATGCTCGGCGTCGCCTTCGTCTCCGGCACGCTCGTCTTCGGCGACAGCGTGGCCCAGGCGCTCCGCGGCGCCTCCGCCGACAACCTCAAGGACGTCGCCGTCTCCGTACAGGCCGAGTCCGAGTGGGAGTCGGAGAGCGACGCGGCCGAAGACCGGTCGACGGCGCTCACCGGCGACCTCGCCGAGCAGGTAGCGGACGTGCCGGGCGTCACCTCGGTGCGTCCCGTCGTCAACGGCACCGCCACCCTCGCCGCCAAGGACGGCCGGCCGCTCAACGTCGACATGAGCTGGCAGAACCTGGCGACCAACTACGTGCCGGACGACGGCGGTCGGGACAGCCGCTACCCCCTCGACACCGGACGCGCCCCCACCGGCAGCGACGAGCTTCTCCTGGAGCGTGACACCGCCGAGAAGGCCGGCTACGAACTCGGCGACACCGTCCGCTTCGCCACCTCCGGACCGGCCCTCTCCGGGCGGTTGGTCGGCACCGTCGAGACCGACGACCCGCGCGTCACCGCGGGCGGCAGCCTCGTCCTCTTCGACACGGACACGGCGCAGCAGCTCCTGCTCCAGCCCGACCGGTTCGACGAGCTCGCCGTCGGCTCTGCGCCCGGCACCGACAACCGGCAGCTCGCCAACGACGTCGCCGAGGTCCTGCCCGACGAGAACGTCACGGCCGCGAGCGGGGCGGAACTCGCCAAGGAGCAGGCCGACGAGATCGTCAGGAGCACGGGGGAGCTCACCAAGGTGCTCATGGCCTTCGCCGGCATCGCGCTCTTCGTCGGCATCTTCCTCATCGCCAACACCTTCACGATGCTCGTCGCCCAGCGCAGCCGCGAGACCGCGCTGCTGCGTGCCGTCGGGGCCTCGCGCCGCCAGGTCGTCCGCGCGGTGCTCGTCGAGGCGGGGCTCCTCGGACTCGTCGCCTCCGCCGCCGGGTTCGCGCTCGGTATCGGTATCGCGACCGCCATGCGGCCGCTGCTCAACATGGCGGGCGCGGGGATGCCGAACGGGCCGCTGGTGATCTCCGCGGGCACGCTCGTCTGGTCGCTCGTCGTCGGAGTCGGCGTCACCGTGCTCGCCGCGTGGCTGCCGTCCCGCAAGGCGGCGAAGGTGGCGCCCGTTGAGGCGCTCAGCTCCGTCGACCAGGCGCCGCCGAAGCGGAGCATGGTCCTTCGCAACTGCCTCGGTGGTGCGCTGACCGGCGTGGGCGTGCTCGTCCTGCTCCTCGTCTCGACGCAGGAGGACGGCGAGGACTCCAACCTCCTCGCCGCCGCATTCGGTTCGGTGCTCACGCTGACGGGCATGATCGCGCTCGCCCCGCTGCTCTCCCGGCCCCTGGTACGCCTCGCCGGCGCGCTCACGTCGCGGCTCTTCGGCGTCAGCGGCATGCTCGCGAGGGAGAACGCCCTGCGCAACCCCCGCCGCACCGCCGCCACCGCCTCGGCCCTGATGATCGGCCTGACGCTGATCACGGGCATGAGCGTGGCCGGCAAGTCCGCCCAGGCCGCCCTGGAGGACGAGGCCGTACGCGGCCTGACAGCCGAGTACAAGGTCTCCAACGCCGACTTCAACGGGATCGAACCGGCCCTCGACGCGAAGGTGGACGACGTCCCCGGCGTCACGGCGACCGCACCCGTCACCTCCTCCACCCTGTTCGCCAAGGACGAGTTCGCCCTCATCACGGGCGCGGACCCGGAGCGCCTGGAGCGCGTCGCGGACCTGGAGTTCACCAGCGGCTCGCTCGCGGCCGTCGGTCCGGGCAAGGTGGCGCTCTCCGAGGAGTACGCGGAGAAGGCGGGCCTCTCGCAGGGCGACACCTTCCGGGGCGAGTTCGCCGACGAGGACGAAAAGGAGCTGACGGTCGCCGGCGTCTACGAGTCGACACGGGCGGTCGAGGACGTTTTGGCCCCTCTCGACGACGTCCTCCCCTACTCCGAGGGCGGCAGGCTCGACAGCCTCCTCGTCGGCACGGCCCCCGGCGCCGACGGCCTCGACCAGGAGATCCGCGAGGCCCTCGGCAACAGCCCGCTCCTCCTGGTGCAGGACAAGGAGCAGTTGACCAAGGAGGAGGCCGGCCCGATCGACCTGCTGCTCAACATGATGTACGGGCTGCTCGGCATGGCCGTCGTCATCGGCGTCCTCGGCGTCGTCAACACCCTTGCCATGTCGGTCTACGAGCGCACCAGGGAGGTCGGCCTGCTGCGCGCCATCGGCCTCGACGACCGGGGCGTCAAGCAGATGGTGCGCCTGGAGTCGGTGGTGATCTCGCTCTTCGGCGCGGCCCTCGGCATCGGCACCGGGATCTTCCTCGCCTGGTCGGTCGGCAGTCTCACCAGCTCGTCGCTCGCCACGTACGAGACGGTGCTGCCCTGGGCACGCCTCGGCCTGCTCCTCGTGCTCGCCCTGACCGTCGGGGTCCTCGCGGCGGTCTGGCCGGCGCGCCGGGCCGTCCGCCTCAACATGCTGCGGTCGCTCAACGCGCAGTAGCACGACAGACGGAGGGGTGCCGCGGCCGGACGCAGCCGCGGCACCCCTCCATACGTCACCCGGCGTCCGTCACACCCCCGCGGGGAACCTCTCCCAGACGCGGTGGCGCTCGAGGAGGGCCACGATCTCGTCGAGGACGCCGGTGCCGTTGGCCCCGGTGACGACGCCCGGCGCGTCGGCCGGGATGCCGGCCGCCTCCAGGACGGACTCGGCGCCGCCCCAGAAGCCGATCGGCTTCGCGTGCCGGAACGCCTCGGCGACGAGCTGCGGTACGCGCGCGTCGGTACGCTCGCCGCGGGCCGGCGGGCCGACCTTCGCGTCGCGGGCCGGGTAGCCGTCGCCCGCCTTCGACGGGGTGCCGGCGAGGAGGATCGCGTCGAACTCGACCGAACGGGCCGTCGTGAACGTGCGCTGCACGGTGAGCGAGTCGCCGAGGGTCCCGCCCGTGGGGGCGACGACGAGGGGCACCATGCTGGCCTCGCCGATCCTGCGGATGACGCCGCCGAGTTCGTCCAGGTCGCTGTGGGAGTCGGCGATGATACCGACGACGCGCCCGTCGACCGGCCAGCTCTCGCCCACCTGTGAGAGGGCCGGGCTCGGCTCGACCGAGGCGGCCTTGTGCGTGGCGGCGGGCACCGGGAGTCCGAGCCCGTCGGCCACCTGGCGGCACAGCTCCTCGTCGATGTTGGCGAGGACCTTCAGGAGGCGCTCCCTGACGGGCTGCTCGTAGCACTTGCCCAACTCGAAGGTGTACGCGGCGATGAGGTGCTCCTTCTCCACGGCCGAGAGGCTGAGCCAGAACCTGCGGGGCTGCGAGAAGTGGTCGTCGAAGGAGGAGGCGTGCTCGCGCACCTTGCGGCCCTGCGGGATCTCCTTGGGCACCTCGATGTCCGCGCCCTGGCCGGCGCCCGCGATGAACGGGCAGCCGCCGTCGAGCGAGTTGGGGCGGTAGGGGGCGACGCCGCGGTGGACGGCCGTCTGGTGCATGCCGTCGCGCAGCATGTCGTTGATCGGCGCGTGCGGGCGATTGATCGGGAGCTGCGCGAAGTTGGGGCCGCCGAGGCGTGTGATCTGCGTGTCGAGGTACGAGAAGAGCCGTCCCGCGAGGAGCGGATCGTCGGTGATGTCGATCCCCGGGACGAGGTGGCCGGCGTGGAAGGCGACCTGCTCCGTCTCGGCGAAGAAGTTCTCCGGGTTCCGGTTGAGGGTGAGCAGGCCGATCGGCTTCACCGGGGCCAGCTCCTCGGGGACGAGGTTGGTCGGGTCGAGCAGGTCGATCCCCTCGAACATCTGGTCCTCGGTGTCGGGGAAGGTCTGGATGCCGAACTCCCACTGCGGGTAGGCGCCTGCCTCGATCGCGTCGGCGAGGTCCCGCCTGTGGAAGTCCGGGTCCGCCCCGCCGGTGATCTGGGCCTCTTCCCAGACCTGGGAGTGGACACCGAGTCGCGGCTTCCAGTGGAACTTGACGAGGGTGGTCTCGTCGGAGTCGTTGACGAGCCGGAAGGTGTGGACACCGAAGCCCTCCATCATCCGGTAGGAGCGCGGGATGCCGCGGTCGGACATGTTCCACATCGTGTGGTGGGTCGCCTCGGTGTGGAGCGTGACGAAGTCCCAGAAGGTGTCGTGCGCGCTCTGCGCCTGCGGGATCTCCCTGTCCGGGTGCGGCTTGCCCGCGTGGATGACGTCGGGAAACTTGATGGCGTCCTGGATGAAGAAGACGGGCATGTTGTTGCCGACGAGGTCGTAGACGCCCTGCTGCGTGTAGAACTTCGTGGCGAAGCCGCGGGTGTCGCGGGCGGTGTCGAGGGAGCCACGCGAGCCGAGCACCGTGGAGAAGCGGACGAAGACCGGGGTCTGCACGCCCTCGCGGAGGAACGCCGCCTTGGTGACCGAGCTCGCCGTGCCGTACGACTGGAAGACGCCGTGGGCCGCGGCACCGCGGGCGTGCACGACGCGCTCGGGAATCCGCTCGTGGTCGAAGTGCATGACCTTTTCGCGGAGGTGGTGGTCCTGGAGGAGGATCGGGCCGCGGGTGCCCGCCCTGAGGGAGTGGTCGGTGTCCGGGACGCGGTCGCCCTGCGCGGTCGTCAAGAACGCGCCGTACTGGTTGCGTTGGTCCTCGTCGCCGCTCTCCCTGCCCGTCGGGCTGACCGCCTCGGGTGCGCCCTGGTCGGACTTGGCGGGCAGCGGCTCGCGGGGCGTCGTCGGCTCGTCCACGGGGGGCGTCTCGGGCCCCGGCTTCCCCGGAACGCCGCCCTCGGGGCCTGAGGCACCGCCTCGCAGCGCCTCGGCGATCTCGCGTGCCTTTTCCTTGAAGGACTCGGACTTGGCCATGGCTACTCCTCGAAGGTCGGACCTGTACGGCAGACGTCCGGCCCGCACACGCACCCCGCCACGACGCGAACGGCTACCCGGTACACCGAAGCACCCGCGCCCAGCCGCGGGCCGCCGCAGAGGTCCCGGCGAATCCGCGCCCCCACGAACGGCGGACCCTCCCGGAACCTCGCGGCGGCCCGCGCTCCGCGGTCGTCCACGGGCGCGGGAACGGGGCTCCTCGGCGAGCGCCCGTCGCGGGGTCGCCACATGCACCTCCTCCGGGGCGGCTCGGGCGTGTGCGGACCCTCGGTGTCCCGGCGGAGCACCGAGAGACGGCGTCCGAGTGCCCGGCGGGCGCGGCGGTGAATCCGGCGTCCGGGTGCTGCCGCGGCGGCTCTCGCCGTGCCGTTGCCCCCGTCCCCGGCCGGTCCGGCGGCACGTCAACTCCCCGGTGACCGCCGGGCGTTCGGTGCCGGCGCCGTCGAGGGCCGACGCGTCGTGGCCGTCACCGGTGCTCGGCGCCCGGGCCGCCGGGCGTCAACGGGCGGGGTCCGCCGGCACAGGGTGCGGTTCCTGGTCTCCGTGGCTGTGGGCGCTTTCCGGTCGGCGTGCCTCGCCTTGGACGCGTCGCCTCCGGCTGCGCCGGGACGGACCGGAGCCCGGGTGCGTCGGCACCTCCGCGGTCGGCGGGCGAGTGACCGGAGAAGAGCGCCATGCTCGACGGGGCTCCGTGGAAGGGCGGGATCCGGCCCACCGGTTGCCCGTGTCGGGGCCGTCCTGTCCTGCTGGACGGCGGTCGGACTCGGTCCCCTCGGCGCGGGGCCCGGCGCGGCCGCGAGCGCCGGGAAGGCAGCGCTCGCGGGCATCCGGAGACGGTGCGTTCCGGGCCCGTCGAAGCGTCGCCCGCGGATTGGCCCTTCCCCGTCCCCCGCACGCCGGCGGTGGGTCGCACCGCTCGGGGACCGGACAAGAACCGAGGAGGGCCGATCCGGCCCGCGGGAACGGCTCCCGCGGTGGCCGGGCGGTGTCAGCCCGCGGACTGACGGGCCGTCCAGAACTCGTCGAACGAGAGGAGGCCGTCCCCGTCCGTGTCGCTCGCGGCGAGGAGGGAGGCCGCGGCCTCCGGCTCGATGCTGCTCCCCGTCGCCTCGCTGAGGACGGTGCCGAGCTCGCCGGCGCTGACGTATCCGTCGCCGTCGGCGTCGAACGCGTCGAAGACGCGCCGGGCCTCTTCCCTCTCGGACATGGCAACTCCCTTGCTGTGTACGGCCGTCGGTGGACGGTCGCACCCTAGTGGAAGCTCAGCGGTCCTGGAGGCGGAGCTCGAACCAGGTGGTCTTGCCGTGCGGCTGGAGGTCGACGCCCCAGCGGTCGGCGAGGGTGTCGACGAGGTAGAGGCCCCAGCCGCTGGTGTCGAGCTCGCGGACGGGGAGGCGGCAGGGCAGGCCGCGCGAGGGGTCCTGCACCTCGACGCGGACGGCGCTCCCCCGCCGCAGCATCCGCAGGCCGAAGACGTGCGCACCCGTGTGCCGGACCGCGTTGCCGACGAGTTCGGAGACGAGGAGGACCGTCTGCTCGGTGCGGCCGGGCGGCGCCGCCCAGCGCAGCCGCATCGCGCTCTGCGCCAACTGGCGGGCGATGGCGGCGGATTCGGGGCGGTTCGGCAGCCGCACCTCGGCCGCTGTGGGATCGCCGACGAGCTGGAGCAGGTCGCCGGCCGGCTCCTCGATCGCAGCGGCCCCGGCGATCGGCGGTGCACTGCCGGCTGCGCTCGCCACGTCTCCCTGTCCCGCCATGCGCACCATCATGGACGCACCCGGAGCCGCCCGGGGTTGGTTCGGCCGATTTGCCGTCTGTAATTGCAGAATGGCCGAACGCGTCACTCTGCGTAGACGCCATCCGGCGGCGGAGAAACCGGAGTTGACCTGGACCGACGGCCCCGCGCCCGCACGGGGCGAGGGGCCGCGACGACCACCGACGGCGACGGAGAGCGGCCCCCGCCTCAGGTGAAGTCGGCCTTGCCCGGTCCGTTCTCGACGAAGCTGCGCATGCCGATCGCGCTGTCCTCGGTGGCGAAGAGCCCGGCGAACCAGTTGCGTTCGAGCGCCAGGCCCGTGTCGAGGTCGGCCTCCAGACCCACGTCGATCGACTCCTTCGCCGCACGCAGCGCGATCGCGGGACCCTGCGCGAGCTTCGCCGCCCAGGCGTGCGCCTCGGTGTGGACGTCGCCGTCGGGGACGACGCGGTCGGCGAGGCCGAGCGCGAGCGCCTCGTCGGCCTTGACCTGACGCCCCGTGAAGATGATGTCCTTCGCCCTCGACGGGCCGACGAGCCGCGCAAGGCGCTGCGTGCCGCCGGCGCCGGGGATGAGGCCGAGCTGGATCTCCGGCTGCCCGAACTTGGCGCGCTCGCCCGCGATCCGCACGTCGGCGCAGAGTGCGAGTTCGCAGCCGCCTCCGAGCGCGTAGCCGGTGACGGCCGCGACGACGGGCTTGGGGATGCGGGCGACGGCGGTGAAGGAGTCCTGGAGCCGGCGCGACCTCGCGACCATGTCGGCGTGGCTCATCGCCTCCATCTCCTTGATGTCGGCACCGGCGGCGAAGACCTTCTCACCGCCGTAGAGCACGACGGCCCGCACGTCCTCGCGCCGGCCGGCCTCGTCGGCGAGCTCGTGCAGCCGGTCCTGGAGGGCGGTGTCGAGGGCGTTCATCGGGGGACGGTCGAGGCGGACGGTTCCGACGCCGTCGGCCACTTCGAGGCGCACAGTCTCCACAGTCATGCGCGCAGGCTACCGGGGCGCCCCGACCCGTCCCAGGGGAGGCGGGTCCGCGCTCAGCCGTCGGCCTTCCAGCTCTTCCAGTCCATGTTCCAGGCGTTGAGACCGTTGTCCGGCTTGATCGTCTCGTCGTCGGAGTTCTTCACCTCGACGACATCGCCGACGAGCGAGTTCTCGTAGAACCAGGCGCCCGGGGTCGAGGAGCTGTTGCCGCCGCGCTTGTCGAAGAGGCCGACGCAGCCGTGGCTGGCGTTGACCTGGCCGAACTGGCCCTGCGGCGTCCAGTAGTTGCCGTGGATGAAGGTGCCCGAGGTGCTCAGCCGCATCGCGTGCGGCACGTCCTTGATGTCGTACTCGCCGCCGAAGCCGACCGTGTCGCCGTTCATACGGGTGACCTTGTGCTTCTCCGAGATCACCATCTTGCCGTTGTACGTGGGGTTCTCGTCGGTCCCCGAGGTGATCGGGATGGTCTTGATCTTCTTGCCGTCGCGCTTGACGACCATCGTCTTCTTCTTCGCGTCGACGACGCTCACCTGCTGCCGGCCGACCGAGAACTCCACCGTCTTCCGCTGCGTGCCGTAGACGCCGTTGGCGCCCTCGACCCCGTTGAGGTCGAGCTCGAGCGTCACGTCGGTGCCGGACGCCCAGTACTCCTCGGGGCGGAAGTCGAGGCGGCGGTCGCCGAACCAGTGCCCCTCGATCTCGACCTTCGGGTCCGCGGTGACCGAGATGGCGCGCTCCACCGCCTCGCGGTCGGCGATCGAGCGGTTGAAGTTGAGGGAGACCGGCATCCCCGCGCCGACCTTGGAGCCGTCCTCGGGCGTGAAGTAGCCGACGAAGGTGTCCTTGGGGACGACCGTGCTGAACGTCGCGTGCTTCGCGGACTCGCGGCCCTCCGCGTCCTCGGCGAGCACGTCGACCGTGTACTTGGTGCCGGTCGCCAGATGCCGGTCGGGCTTCCACAGCGAAGCGCCCTTGAGCAGGGTGCCCTTGACGGCCTTGTCCTTGTCGTCCTTGACGGCGACCCGGGTGAGCTTCCCTTCGGTCACACCGACCTCGAGCGCGCCCGACGTGGCGACGTCGTCGCTGCCGTCCTTCGGCGCGATCTCCACCACCGCGTCCGACGTGCCCTCGTCCTTCCCCGCGGCGCCGGCCGGTGCCTTGTCGTCGGCCGAACTGCCGCCGCTGCCGCACATGGTGAGCGTGAGCACCAGTACCAGCAGGAGGACGAGGAGACCGACGGCCGAGCCGCCTATCCACTGGAGCCGACTGTCCTCGCGTATCGCCGACGGGTTCAACTTCTCCTTCGCCAACGTCTTCAGGTCCAAGACGGCGCCACCCCTTATTTCCCGTCACGCTGCTGCGCACCCCGCGTGCGCCCCCGACCGCGTCGGGCCGACAGGTAACCACACCGCTGCGCGGGGCCGCTGCCCGGACGGTGTCACCGTTCGGTCGCAGTTTCCCGGGAGGGGCCTCACCCTCGCGGTACCGCCCTCGACGGGCCTTTTGTCGCCGCGAGGCGGTGCGGCGCCCCGTCCTCGGCCGAGTCCTCAGCCGAGCGCGGAGCCCTCTCGCCACTCCTGCCACGAGAGGTTCCAGCCGCCGAGTCCGTTGTCGGGCGCGAGGGTGCGCTCGGGCGAGCCGACGACCTCCACGACGTCGCCGACGAGGGTGGCTTCCCAGAAGGCCCCGGCCGGCGACCGCGCGTCGCCCTTCCGGCCGTCGCGGAGTCCGATGCAGCCGTGGCTGGTGTTGCGGGTCCCGAAGACGCCGTCGTGCGCCCAGTAGTTGCCGTGGAGGAAGGTGCCGCTCTCGGAGAGGCGCAGCGCGTGCGGCACGTCCTCGATGTCGTACTGCCCGCCGAACCCGACGGTGCTGCCGTTCATCCGCGTCGTGCGGTGCCGTTCGCTGACGACCATCCGGCCGTTGTACGTCGGGGTGTCCTTCGCGCCCGCCGTGATCGGGTAGTCGGCGTGCGGGCGCCCGTCCCGGAGGACGGTCATCCGGTGGGTGCGCACGTCGACGGTGCTGCGCTGGTCGCGCCCGACGGAAAAGTGCACGGACTTGCGCTGCTCGCCGTAAAGAGAGGGGCCGCCACGCACGCCGCGCAACCTGAGGTCGAGGGTGATCCGGCTGCCGGGGCGCCAGTACGTGCGGGGGCGGAAGTCGAGTCGGGTGCGGCCGAACCAGTGCGGTGCCGCCTCCTGTCGGCGCGAACCGACGCTGACGGCGCGCTCCACCGCGGCCCGGTCGGCGATCGGCCTGTCGAACCGCAGGGAGACGATGGTGCCGGTGCCGACGGTCTGCCCGTCCTCGGGGAAGAAGCGGGCGAGGAAGCGCTTCTCGCGCGGGCGTGTGGTGAAGCTCGTGGCACGGGTGTGGCGGCGGCCGTCCGCGCCGCGTGCGACGGCGTACACGCGGTAGCGGGCGCGGGGTTGCAGCGCACCGTCGAAGCCCTGCGCCGACTTGCGGCCCCACGCGGCGCCCCGCGCCTCGTCGGCCCGCAGCGGGCGCCATCGCCGGCCGTGCCCGCCGATCCGCCCGGGCACCGCCCGCCCGTCGGAGGCGCGGACGACCCGGACCGAATCGAGCGTGCCCCGGGACACGGAGACCTCCACACGCTCGCCCGTGCGCACACGCGCGCCGTCGCGCGGGGTGACGCGGATCGACTCCTCGGCGGCGTCGGGGGCGGCGCCCAGGAGTCCGCAGCCGGCGGCGAGCGCGCAGAGTGCGCCGGCGGTCGTGGCGAACAGGCCGTGGCGCAGGGCGCGTCGGCGGCGCGGCGGCCGCGCGGGCGGCCGGCCGCGCTCCGGCGCTCCGCGTCCGGTCGTGCGCGCGAGAGCGCTCCGGATGGGGAATGCCGTCCGTCCGTCCCGGGGTCGCCCGGGGCCCGCCGTGAAGTCCATCGCTCCGCCTCACCGTTCGCTCGCGCCGCCTGCGCGGTGGCTCCGTGCAGGTCAGCAGCCGTCCGGCTCAACGAACATCGCCGAGCGGGGGATACGAGGCGATCAGGCGGCATGCGAGCCGTACGGCGTACGGCTCCGGCGCCGCTCGCGGGCACGGTGCCGGAGCGTCAACCTGCCGCCCCAAGACGGAAGTTGGGAGGCCCGGGCGACACTCCGCCGAAAACAACTGGACGAGCGGAGCAGGTACCCGCAGACTGAGCGTCCTGTGAGCGACTCCCCTCCCGAAGCCCCCTCCGGCAGACCAGCGACCGCGGCCCCCGAGCACGGACCGACCCTGCCCGACCCGCTCCGCGCCACTGCCCGCTCCGATGGGACGGGCGACCGCCTCTGGTCCCGCAACTTCCTCCTCTTCTTCACCGCACGCGCCGTCGCCAAGCTCGGCGACACGATGCTGCCGGTCGCGCTGTCGGCCGGGCTCATCCAGCAGGGCCACGGCGCCGGCGCCATCGGCGCGGTGCTCGCCTCACTGAGCCTCTTCCTCGCCGGCTTCGTCATCTTCGGCGGCGTCTTCTGCGACCGCTTCAACGCGCGGGCGCTGATGGCCGGTTCGGACCTGGTGCGCGTCGTGACACAGGCCGTCGCCGCCGTGCTCTTCCTCAGCGGGAACGTCGTCCTCTGGCAGATCTGCGTCATCGGCGCGATCAACGGCATCGCGGGCGGCATGTTCGAACCCGGCGTCGCGGGCACGGTGCCCAAGGTCGCCAGGGACGTGCAGGGCGCGAACGGGATGATCCGTACCGCCGAGTCGCTCGCGATGCTCGCGGGCCCCGCGCTCGCCGGGCTGCTCGTCGCGCTCGTCTCGCCCGGCGGCGTCTTCGCCGCGCACGCGGGCACCTACGCGCTCAGCGCCGTCTGCCTGCTGCTCCTTCGGCTGCCCCGGGACGCGCCGCGGGGAGCGCGCCGGCAGCGCACCGGCTACCTCACCGATCTCGCCGAGGGCTGGCGGCACTTCAGGGCCCGCACCTGGATGTGGGCGGTGATCGTCGTGTGGATGGTCTTCATGCTGACCGCCTGGGGACCGCTCGTCCCGCTCACCGCCGCGGAGATCGTCCCCACCGCCGGCTCCGGCGCGTACGGCCTCGTCAACTCGGCGCTCGGCGCGGGCACGGCCGCCGGCGGGCTGCTGGCGCTGCGCATCAGGCCGCTCCGCCAGCTCCGCGCGGGCTCCGCCGCGCTGCTGGGGTGCTGCTGCTTTCCGGCGGCCGTCGGTGCGGGGCTGCCCGTCTGGGCGATGATGGGCGGCGCGGCCGTCTCCGGTGCCGGCATGGGGTTCTGGAGCGTGATGTGGGCGACGAGCGTGCAGACCCAGGTGCCGCCCGAGGTGCTCAACCGCATCCACGCGCTGGAGGTGGCCGGCTCGCTGGCGATGCTGCCGGCCGGGCAGGCGCTCGCGGGACCCGCCGCGGGGCTCCTCGGCTCCCGCCAAGTCCTCCTCGCCGGCGGGGCGATGGCCCTCCTCGTGGCGTGCACGCTGCTCTCGGTCCCGGCGGTGCGGAGGCTGCGGCGGGTCGTGTGAGGCGGGACCGGACGGGCGGGTCCTCTCCCCACGCGTCACCTGCAACGGCTGCGGCTGTTTCCCGCGTTCCTGCTCGTCCGTCTCTCAGGGGGAGCGGGGCGCTACGTCGGCCCCGGGCGGTCAGAAGCCGTAAGGGTCCTCCGCCAGACCCGCGCGGACGTGTTCCAAAGTGTCCCGGAGCGCTGTGGGGAGAGCGGGAAGGTCCCGGGACACCACGCGCTCCAGCTGGCCCCGGACGATGCGCGACGACAGCTCGGTGACCGACGGGACCAGCGCGTGGGCGGCCGCCTCCGCCTCCGTCCACGCCCTCAGGGACAGGAGCGAATCGAGTAGCCACACCTGGGAGACCAGGCCGTACCCGACGTGGGACCCCGCCGTCTCGTCCGACGCCCGATGGAGGACCGGGAGCGATTCGTCCCAGCGTTTCGTGAGGTTCAGGGCCCGCCCTTGCTGCCGGTCCACCTCCCGCTCCGACACCCACCAGGACCACGCAGGGGAGTCGGAGGGCGGGGCCTCTTCGAGGAGGGAACGCGCCCGCGCAAACGACTCGACGGACCGGCGGCTGTCCCCCGCGCGCTCCAGCCCTTGGCCCTCTCGGCACCGGAACATGGCCTCCACACGCGGGTCGAGGTCGCCCCGTTCGAGGACGGAGCGGGTGAGGGACAGCTCCTCACCGAGGCGGCCCGTCCACCCGGCGAGCAGGGCCAGGTTCTGGAGCGTGAGGAGTTCGATCCCGCGGTCCCCGGACCGCTGGGCGAGGAAGAGAGCCTCTTGGCTGAAGCGCTTCGACTCGCGCGGCCGACCTTCGTTGAAGCACGCCCAACCGGCGATCTCCGCCAGCTCTGCGGCGGCCGACTGGACATCCCGTTCGTGGATCTCGGGGGTCCCGTTCCCCAGGCGGCGAAACACCGTCTTGAACGCTCTGGCCGCCGTCTCCGCGATGGGAAGGCCGTGGAGTTCGTTGTCGAGTGCCACCAGTCGGCGGTTCAACTTCCGAATCGTCGGGGCCAGTTGGCCGGCGGCCGCGCGGTGGAGCGCGGGAAGCGGCTCAGGGAGCGACGTGGGTTCGGGTCGCGCGGGCGTCCTCATGGTTTCGGTGGAAGCGCCCAGGGCGGCGGAGATCGCGGGCAGCCAGTCCCGAGGCGTACGGCGGCCGGTTTCGTACCGGTAGATGTCGTGCTTCGACAACGAACCCGGAGGCATACCCGAGGACTTGCACGCTTCACGTGCAAGGCGGGCCTGGGTCCATCCCAGAGCTTCCCGACGGATCCGGACGTCGTCTCCGACTGTCGTCCCCATAGCTCTCATTGTGGCCCACCCGGGGCATACCGGCGGCCCACCCGAGGGTCATCGCCGGGAATCGGGAGCCGTAAGAGGCTGACCACGGTGTAAGCACTCGCCTCGCGTGGCTGCGCGGGGCGTGGAGGACCACCGTCACGTCCCTGCCAGCCTCATCGAGGTGACCCCGCATGCTCAGCCGCACGTACCGCCTGCGCCGATACGGCATCGTGCGCGACGAGGAGCCGGACGCCGAGCCGCACTCGTACGCGTCCACCGCCGAAGCGGCCACGGTTGAAACCCGCTCGGGCCCGGCCCCCCGTCCCGGGCCCGAGCGGACATCCCCGAAAAGCTCAAGGCAGCATCCTGACAAGCGAGTTGCGCAGCCCCGGGCGGCGCGTCGCCATGAAGCGGTGGAGCGTGCGGGAGCCGAAGGCGACGCGCTGGGCGGCGCGGCGGCGCTCGCGGTCGTAGGCGCGGAGTGCGGCAGGAAGGTCCGCGGTCGCGCAGGCGCGCGCGAGGGCCTCGGCGTCGAGGAGCGCCGTGCAGGCGCCCTGTCCCAGGTTGGGCGTCATGGCGTGCGCCGCGTCGCCGACGAGTGCGACGCCGCCGCGGGTACGGTCGCCGGTCGCCACGAAGCTCGGGAGCGCGGGGTGGAGGTGGCGCATCTCGTAGCGGAGCCAGGTGTCCGGGTCGGTCCGCGACAGGATGTGCGGGATCGGGTCGTGCCACCCGGCGAAGAGTTCCCTGAGTTCCCCGGGGTCGGTGGCTTCGGCGGCGGCCGCGTACCAGTTGGTGCGCCCGGGCTCGATCGGGGTCAGCCCGAAGAACCGTCCCGCGCCCCAGGTTTCGCCGTGCACGGGGCTCTCGAAGTCGGCGATCCCGATCCAGGCCACGGTGCCGGCACGGCGCTGGCGGCTCCGCTCGCCGAAGCACTCCCGGCGGACGGCGCTTCCGATGCCGTCGGCACCGACGACGAGGTCGTGGCCGTCAAGGAGTGCGCGCACGTCGGAGACTCCCGTGCCGAACTCCAGGGCGACGTCGCCGGCCCGGTCGAGCGCCTCGAAGAGCGCGTCGAGCAAACGGGCCCGGGAGACGAGGAGTTCGGGGCGGCCCGCCTTCCGCTCGATGCGTTCGAGGGGGAGGCTCGCGAGTACCGTCCCGTCCGGCTTGCGGATGCGCGCGCCGCGGTAGGGCACGGCGCCGGCGTGGAAGTGCTCGCCCGCGCCGAGCCGTTCGAGCGCCGCCTGCGCCGTGGGGTGGATGCCGAAGGCGGCCCCGTAGCGCTCGGTCTCGGGCCGCCTCTCCAGGACGGTCACCTTCCAACCGGCGCGTCGAAGGCCCAGTGCGGTGGCGAGTCCGGCCACCCCGGCTCCGACGACTACTGCGCTCTTCGCCATGCTTCCCCCGTACGTCGATTTACCACACCTGTGGTACCACGTCTGGGGTAGCCTCGCCAAGCCCTCGTCGCCCAACTCTGCGAGCACGGAGGAGAATCGGCACCGCCCCGTCCCGACCGAAGAGGAGCACCACGGTGAACCAGGACCGCCGCGACCGTCTGCGCGACGCGGCGACAGAGGTGCTCGCCGAAGCCGGCGGACGCGGGCTCACCCACCGCGCCGTCGACACCGCGGCCGACGTCCCCGCGGGCACCGCCAAGAACTACTTCCCCACCCGCGACGCCCTCCTCAGGGGCGTCGCCGAACGCTGCCTGGAGCACTACCGCGCCGTCGCCGCGGCAGCCGGCCCGGCACCGAGCGACCGCGCCCAACTCGCGGCGCTCCTCAGGGCGCTCGTGGAGAACGTCGCGGGCCCCGGTCGCCCCAGGCTCCTCGCCTATGTCGAGCTCCAGGCCGAGGCCGCACGCAGACCGTGGCTCGCCGAACTCCTCGACCCGATCTCCGCCTCGGACTTCACCACCTTCCACGCGGCGCAGCGCGCGGCCGGGCTCCCCGCGACACCGCAGCGCTCCGCCGTCGTCACCCTCGCGCTGCACGCCGCCATCCCCCACCTCCTCGCGGGCGGCCCCCGCACCCTGACCGCCGCGGGACTCGACGACCCGGAGGCGTTCGTGGACGCCCTCCTCGACGCCGTCTACCCGGCCACCGACGCTTAGGGTGTGTCGTCAAATCCCCGCCTGACTGTGCGACGCGGATTCGACGACGCCCCCTAAGGAGCGCAGTGAACGACGCAGCCTTCCTCACCCGCACCGCCGACACCCTCGCCGAGCTCCCCGGCGTCCGCGGGGTCGCCCTCGGCGGCTCACGCGGCAGCGGTACCGAACGCCCCGACAGCGACTGGGACTTCGCCCTCTACTATCGAGGCACCTTCGACCCCGGAGTGCTCCGCGATGTCGGCTGGCCCGGCGAGGTCTCGGAGCTCGGCGGCTGGGGCGGCCTCTTCGACGGCGGCGCATGGCTCACGATCGAGGGTCGCAGGGTCGACATCCACTACCGCGACCTCGACACGGTGGAAGAGCAGGTCGCGGAGGCGGCAGCCGGCCGCTTCCATGTGGAGCCGCTCCTGTTCCATCTCGCCGGCATCCCCAGCTACCTCCTCGCCGCCGAACTCGCCGCCAACCGCGGTCTCCGCGGCGAGACGCCCCGCGCGATCCCCTATCCGTCGGCACTGCGCCGCTCGGCCCCCGCGCGCTGGCTCGGGACCGCGCGCCATGTCCTCAGGTACGCGGCTGCCAACAGCGCCCCTCTCGGCGCCCGCACGGAGGTCGCCGGCGCGCTGGCGACCTCGGCGATGCAGGCGGGCCACGCCGTCCTCGCGGCCCGCGGCGAGTGGGTGACCAACGAAAAGCACCTGCTGGAGCGGGCGGGGCTCCGTCGAGTCGACGACCGTCTCGCCGAGTTGAGCGCCGCACACCTTCGCGAGCACGAAGAGACGGAGTCTCTCCGCGCCGTCCTGGCGAGGGCCGAATCGACCTACGAGAGCGCGGTCCGGCAGGCGGAGGAGGGCACGGCGACGGACTGACCGCGCCGGGCGCCGCCCCCGTATCCTCACCCCGTCGCCTCCTCCGGACGCCAACTCGCCCTGCCCGCCCGGCAGTCGCCGTGTCCGTCATCCGAATCCGCCCGTCCTGTCAACGGACACAAACCGGCCAACCTCCCCGGCGTCGAGCAACACACCGGTGACATGTACGCGCCGCAGTGGCAGGCTGCCACGCGCACGCACTCGTACATGCGCGCGTCGCACCCGCACCTCAGTTCTGCCCGGACGGTCCCAAGCCACCGCCCGGCCCCCACGGCAGAAGGAGCCATCGCGTGAGAACCACCTCAGAGAAGCGACGCCTCACCCGGATATCCGGCACCATGCTCGCCGCCGGCGCACTGCTGGTCGCAGGCATCACCGCCGGCACAGCAGGCGCCGCACCCGCCGACTCGACCGCCCGGGACGCGCTCCCCGCGCACCTGACGGCCGCCCAGCACACTTCGCTCGTCGCGAAGGCCGACTCCGGCTCGGCCGCGGAGGCCAAGGCGCTCGGACTCGGCGCAAAGGAGGAGCTGCGCGTCAAGGACGTCGTCCGGAACCGGGACGGCGCCACCCACACCCGCTACGAGCGCACCTACGACGGACTCCCCGTCATCGGCGGCGACTTGGTCGTCCACAAGACCGCCGAGGGCAAGCGCACCGGCGTCACCAAGGCGACCGAGGCGGAGATCACGGTCGCCACCACCACGGCGCAGGCGGCGCACAAACCGGCCACTCCGAAGGCGAAGGGGAGCAAGGCTCCCCGCAAGGTGATCTGGGCGGCCGAGGGCGAGCCCACTCTCGCCTGGGAGACGGTCGTCGGCGGCGTCCAGAAGAGCGGCGCGCCCAACCGACTGCACGTCGTCACCGACGCCGCGACCGGAGAGAAGCTCTTCGAGTTCCAGGGCGTCCAGGAGGGCACGGGCGAGAGCCAGTACAGCGGCACCGTCGAACTCGGTACTTCGGGCTCCGAAGGCAGCTACACCCTCACCGACGGCGAGCGCGGCGACAACGAGACCACCGACCTCGACGGCGGCACCAGCGGAGACGGCGAGCTCTTCACGGACGAGGACGACGCCTGGGGCGACGGCACCCCCGACGACCCGCAGACCGCGGGCGTCGACGCCCACTACGGCGCCTCCGTCACGTGGGACTACTACGCGGAGGTCCACGGCCGCGAGGGCATCGCGGGCGACGGCGAGGGCGCGCGCAGCCGCGTCCACTACGGCGACAACTACGTCAACGCCTTCTGGGAGGACGGCTGCTTCTGCATGACGTACGGCGACGGCGAGGGCAACGCGGCGCCCCTCACCTCCGTCGACGTCGCCGCCCACGAGATGTCGCACGGCGTCACCTCGACGACGGCCGGGCTCATCTACGCCGGTGAGTCGGGCGGCCTCAACGAGGCGACCTCGGACATCCTCGCCACCGGCGTGGAGTTCAACGTCGACAGCGAGACCGACGTCCCCGACTACCTCATCGGGGAGATGATCGACATCAACGGCGACGGAACGCCGCTGCGGTACATGGACGAGCCGAGCAAGGACGGCGTCTCGCTCGACTTCTGGGACGAGAACGCGGGCGACGTCGACGTCCACTACTCATCGGGCATCGCCAACCACTTCTTCTACCTGCTCTCCGAGGGCAGCGGCGCGAAGGAGATCAACGGGGTCGAGTACGACTCGCCGACCGCCGACGGCTCCGACGTCGAGGGCATCGGCATCGAGAAGGCCGAGCAGATCTGGTTCAAGGCCCTCACCGAGCAGATGACCTCGACCACGGACTACGCGGACGCGCGCCGGGCCACCGTGGAGGCGGCGACCGGCCTCTACGGCGCCGACAGCGCCGAGGTGTCGGCCGTGGAGGCCGCCTGGAGCGGCGTCAACGTCAACTGACCTCTCCCGTACGGAAGACGCCGCCCGCGGGGGCTGTCCCGCGGGCGGCGTCTTCCGTCTTGCCTCCGACGGTTCAGGGCACGGCGGGCGGTGTGTAGCCGAGCGTGTACGACAGCGCGGTGAGCGCGACCAGCATGAGCGGGGCGAGGAACAGGAACTGGAGGAAGGTGAAGCCGACTATGTGGCGTGCGCGCAGCTTCAGGATTCCGAGGAGCGGCAGCATCCAGAAGGGGTTGATGAGGGTCGGCAGGGTCTCGGCGGCGTTGTAGACCTGCACGGTCCAACCGAGGTTCTCCTCCAGTCCGTTGGCCGCGTCCATCACGTAGGGGGCCTCGATGAGCCATTTCCCGCCGCCGGAAGGGATGAAGAACCCGAGGACGGCGGAGTAGACGGCGACGACCATGGGGAAGGGCGCGGCGGAGGACAGCGAGGTGAAGGCCTGCGTGAGGTAGTCGGCCACCGAGTCGCCCGCGCCGTTGGTCGGCCGGGTCAGGACGGCGGCGATCGCCGCGTAGACGGGGAACTGGATCAGCACGCCGCTGGTGGCGGGGACGGCCCGTGCCACGGCGGTGAGGAAGCTGCGGGGACGCCAGTGCAGCAGCATCCCCAGCATCAGGAAGAGCAGGTTGTACGTGTTCAGCCCGGACAGGGCCACGAGCGGGTCCGACTCCGCGAACTCCTGGACGGCCCAGCCCACCCCCAGCACCACCACGAGGACGGTCAGCAGCGGGCTGTACTCCAGCCACTCCCCCGGCCGCGAGCGGGGCGGCAGCCGGTCGTCCTCCTCGGCGTCGAGGTCCACCCCCAACGCGTGGGCGCTGCGCACCTGTTCGCCGCGCGGTGCGGAGAAGTAGGCGATGGCGACGACGACGGGGATGAGGACCGCGGCGAGCAGCAGCGACTGCCACAGGAAGATGGTGTCCCGGAAAGGGATGACACCGGTGATCGGCATGAGGTTGTCGGGGATGCTGTCGGGGTTCGCCTGAAGCTGCGCGGCAGAGGAGCTGAGGCCCAGCGCCCACACACTGCCCAGCCCCATGAAGGCGGCGGCGCCGGCGGCTCGGTAGTCCACGTTCAGTTCGTCCCTGCGCGCCACGCGGCGTGCCAGGAGGCCGGCGAAGATGAGGCTGAAGCCCCAGTTCAGCAGGGCGCTGAAGGTGCTCACGGTAGCGATCAGCGCCACGGCACCCGGGCCGCTCGACGGCTTCGCGGCGATGCGGGCGATCACCACACGGGCCGCCGGTGCGGTGGCGACCACGTAGCCACCGATCGCGACGAAGGCCATCTGCATGGTGAAGGGGATCAGATCCCAGAAGCCGTTGCCGAACTCGCGGGTCACGTCGGTGGGTGAGGCGCCGATGGACAGCGCGCCGAGTGTCACGACGACGAGGGCTATCAGCGCGAAGATGAAGGCCTCGGGGAACCACTTCTCCGAGAAGTGCGAGATGCGCACCGCCAAGCGGGACAGCGCCCGGGTCTCCTCGTTTCCGGCCCGGGGCTCGTTCCGGCCGGACGCGGCCTGTTTCGAAGCCATGACTATCCCTGCCTCACGTTCTCGTGTAGACGGTCACGGCCGCGACGAGGTCGGTCAGGCCGGTGCCGACGGTCTTGAAGACGGTGACCTCACCCGGCTGCCTGGGCCGGGGGCCCGGTGCCGCACAGAGCCGGTCGAGGTCGGTGCGGACCTCCTCCTCGGTCAGAGCTCCTTCGGCGCAGGCTGTGACGATCTCGCCGGACTCGGTGAGCGCGACGGCGTGGTCGACGAACACGGTCGCGCGGGCCATCAGTGCGGAGTCGGCCTCGCGCAGCGCGGGTTGAAAGCTTCCGATGAGGTCCAGGTGGGTACCAGGGGCCACCCATTCACCGCGGATGACGGGTTCGCGGGCCAGTGTCGCCGTGGTGACGATGTCGGCCCGGCCGACCGCCTCGGGCAGGTCGTCGACCGCGAGCGCGTGCACGCCCCGTTCGGTGAGGGAGTTCGCCAGCGCCTCGGCGGAAGCGGGATCGTGCGGGTCGGCAATGAGGGTGGTCTCGATTCCGCCGCGCACGGCGCGGTAGGCGTCGTGGACCGCGCTGCCGATGTGGCCGGTTCCGACGATCAGATGGACGCGTGCGTCCTCCCGCGACAGCAACGAGGCGCCGAGCGCTGCGGTGGCGACCGTACGGCGGCGGGTGAGTTCGCCTCCGTCGAGCAGGGCCAGGTGCTTGCCGGTCCCGCCGTCCGCCAGGACGTAGGCGGAGGACAGAGCTGGCATGCCGTGGGCCGTGTTCCCGGGAAAGACGTCCACGAGCTTCACGCCCACGAACTCCCGGTTCCAGGCGGGCATCACCAGCAACGTGGCCTCGTCGCCTGAGCCCAGGGAGTAGTGCTGCCGAGGCGGCACGGTCGCGTCGAGGGCCATGCCGGAACGCAGGGCCGGTATGAGTACGTCGTACTCCAGTCGGCTCGCTGTCTCTTCGGCGTCGAAGTACTGCATTGCGCGGTTCTCCTCGGGTGGTTGTCGGGTCGGACTTGCTGGGGCTGCTTGTTGGGACAGGGACTTCGAGGCGGTGTCCGAGACGGTCTGCTGGTGGTGTCTCCCGGCGCCAGTGGGTCAGGCGTCCAACACGATGTCGCTCGTGGGTACGGCCTGGCAGGTCAGGCAGGCGTCATCGGTACCGGGCGGGTCCGTGAGGTGTGCGACGGAGCCGGAGAGCAGCCGCACGGCGCAGCTTTCGCACTGCCCCACGCGGCAGCCGCTGGGGAGGCGGAGTCCACCGCGCTGGGCGAGGTCGAGCAGCGGGCCGTCCTGCGGACGCCAGGTCAGGATGGTGCCGGAGGCACGGAAGGTGACCCGGTGCTGTGCGTCCCCGGCGGGCAGTGCCCTGGCCGGAGGTGCGAACCGTTCGGCGAAGATCTCGAAACGCGGCACTCCGCGTGCGACGAGCCCCTCGGTGACCTCGCGGATCATCGCGTCGGGGCCGCAGAGGTAGAAGCGCGCCCGTGCGTCGATGTCGGCCTGGTCGACGGCGTCCGCGCTGACGCGGCCCTCGTGTTCGTAGTCCCGGCCGCGCACGTCGCCGGGACCCGGACGGCTCAGGTGGCGGATCAGCCGCAACCGGGGGGTGCGCTCGGCGAGGTGTGTGAGCCGGGTTTCGAAGCTGACGTCGTCCCCGCCGCGGTCTCCCTTGTGGACGGTGATGCGCGGGCCCTCGCCCGCGAGTTCGGCGGTGCGGTCCAGTTGGCCGAGGAACGGGGTGATGCCGATCCCGGCGGCCAAGATCACGACGGGGAAGGGCGGATCGACGGGCAGCGTGAAGGTGCCCGAGGGCTCGCTGAGGCCGACGGTGTCGCCCACACGGAGCGCGGTGTGGATGTGCGTGGACGCCGTCCCGCCGGACTGGAGGCGTACGGCGACAGCGTGTTCCTCGCCGGGCTTGCTGGTGAGCGAGTACGCCCGGCGGACCTGGGCTTCCTCCCCCGCTCCGTCGAGGGTGACTTCGACGTACTGACCCGGCCGGTGGGACGCGCACGGGCCTCCGTCGACCGGCCGGAGCCGCAGCTCGAGGACTCCCCGCCCGCGCGAGGTCATCTCGCGGACGACGAACCGACGTTCGCCTTCCCGCGCTCCCTGCCGGGGAGCTGCCTCGCGGGACTCCCGGTCCGGCCGGACATCGCAGGCGACCCCGCGCATCCGGAGCGACCCGCTCACCGGGTCCGCGGGCGCGGCGGACACGGCCGCGTTGAAGTTGGCGTCTCCCTCGACCGGATCGGACCCGGGCAGGCCCAGATCGGGGGCGGCTTCCCACCAGCCGTACTCCGCGACGACGACGCGCGGGTCGAGGTCCGGAGAGATCTCGGTACGCATGCGGAAGGTGCCGTGCGCCGTGGTGACCCTCGCCTGCTCCCCGTCCGACAACGCGCGGTCGGCGGCCAGCCGTGGGGATATGTTGACGACGGGTTCCGGGTGCCTGCGCCGCAGTGAGGAGACGGCACGGTGCTGGCTGTGGCAGAAGTACCCGCTCTTCGCGCTGGTGAGCACGTAGGGCAAGGACTCCGCTGGGGCAGACCCTGCATCGGGCACGCCCGGATACCCTGCGCGGGCCAGGCGGGGGGAGTAAAGCTCGACGCGGCGGCTCGGCGTCGCGAATCCGGTGACGGTGCCGTCGGCGTGCTCCGTCGCGTACTTGCGGTACTCGGTGCGCAGAGGGTAGCGAACGCCACCGGGGGCGCTGCGCAGTTGCCCGGTCGTGAGTCCGGTGGGCGCGAGCACGTGGTTCCACGCGGCCTCGATGTCACCGTCGAAGAAGTCGGCGCCCAAGCCCAGACGGCACGCCAGGTCGAAGACGATCTCCATGTCCGAGCGTGAGGCACCGAGCGGGGGCACCATACGCTGACGCAACTGCACCAGTTCCTGGGCGTTTTCGTCGATCTCGAACCCGACCTTGAGAGCTTCGCGTTCCCAGGGGCTGTTCACGGGGAGGACGATGTCCGCCAGTTGCGCCGTGGGGTTCATGAACAGGTCGCAGTGCACCTGGAAGTCGAGAGCGCGGAGCGCCTCCCTGCCCCGCGCGGGTTCCGGCTGCGAGACGAGGAGGTTGGCGCCGAACCCCACGAGCGCCCGGACGCGGTACGGCTCGTGATCGAGTGCGGCGTTGTACAGGTCGTGACTGGTCACCCACCCGGTGGCCGGGGGGCCGAGTGGCCGCCGGCGCAGCCCCAGGGTTTTCTCCCGTTGCCCAGGCTCCATCTCCTCCAGCGAGGTGACCGGGTTGACGGGGACTTTGGGCAGCACGACGTTGCCGCCGGCTGTGTCGTAGCAGCCCTTGAGGGCGTAGAGCGTGGCGATGGCGCGCTCGGTCTGAGTCGCGTTCCCGTGCTGTCCCACGCCGGTCCAGGAGTGGTAGGCAACGGTGCGCGCCGCCGCGAAGTCCTCGGCGAACGCGAGCAGTTCGTCCTCGCCGATCCAGGTGTGCCGTGCGGTCCTGGCGAGTGACCACGGCTCGCACGCCTGGGCGTAGAGCTCGAACGCGGGACGCGCCCGTATTCGCCGGCCGTCCAGCAGCGTGACGGTGAACTCCCCGCGGAGGGCGAAGTCTTCCGGCCGCTCGGCGCGCGTACGGGTGTCGTAGCGACGAGTACGGCCGGCCGCCACGTCCCAGACCACGAAGCCCTCGCCCTCGTCGGTCGCCACCTCCCGGGCGGTGAGCAGCTCGCCGGTGTCGTCGCGGATGAGCAGCGGTCCGTTGGTCCAGGAGCGCACGAAGTCCTCGTCGTACCGCTCCGTCCGCAGCAGGTGCCGGGCCACGCCGAGGGCCAGCGCCGCGTCCGCACCGGGCCGGACCCGCATCCAGTGGTCCGCATCCCGGACGCTGGTCGAGCGCCGGGGGTCGACCACCGCGATACGGGCGCCTCTGTCCTTGCCCTCGCGCAGGGCGACGGCCTGGGCAAGCCAGGTCTTGGACGGGTTGTGCCCCCAGAGCACCGCCAGTTCCGTGGCGCGGTAGTCGGCGGTGGGCTGCGCGCTGCCGAACGTGAAGGTGTGCGCGAAGTCCTTGTGCCAGTTGCAGATCTCCGTGGAGTAGCAGGTGTTGGAGGCGCCCAGGCGCCGGATGAAACGCTCGACCCACTCGATGGAGTCCGACATCGGGGTTCCGCTGGGCGAGGTGACGGCGAAGCCGATGGCTTCCGGACCGCTCTCCGCCCGGATCGCATCGAGCCGTTCGGCGACGGTCGCCATCGCCTCCTCCCACCCGATCTCCTCCCAGCCGGGGTCCTCGGCCCCCTTGGGGCGCGTGCGGCGCAGGGGCGTGGTGAGTCTGCGGGTGCTGTGCGCGATCTCCGGCGCGGCCCGCCCCTTCGGACAGAGGGCGGTGCCGGTCGGGTGGGCCGTATCGGGGTCCACTCGCGTCATCCGGCCGGAATCGACGGTGTATACCGCGCCGCAGCGGGAGCGGCACAGCGTGCAGTATCCGTGCTTCTTCTCAGGTGGCACGAGGGGACCCCTTGCGAACAGAGGACGAGGGCGTGAGACGGAGAACGGAAGAACCGGGAGAGAAGAGGGGGAGGGACGGCGCTGCCGGCCCCTTAGTGACCGGTAAGCGATTACCGTTTAGCGATGCCCGGTAGTATGCGAACACCGGAAATCGGGTGTCAAGGGTTTGCCGAAGAGCAGACGGAGGAGGGACGTTGGACCGGCTGGCACATGTGAGCCTGCGAGAGCAAGCGTTGGTGATCGTTCGCCAGGCGATCGTCTCCGGCGAGATCGGGCCGGACGAGATCTACTCGGCCTCCGCGCTGGCGAGCCGGCTGGGCGTCTCCAACAGCCCGGTCCGCGAGGCCATGTTGACCTTGGTCAACCAGGGCATCCTGGAGCCCGTGCGCAACCGGGGGTTCCGCATCGTGCCCATCAGCGAGCACGACCTGGACGAAATAGGCGAGATGCGCCGCATGTTGGAGGTCCCCGCGGTCGTCGCGCTGATCGACCGCGCCCGCGACGAGGACATCGAGGCCCTACGCCCCGTGGCCGCAGAGATCGAGGCAGCCGCGCGTACGGGAGACGTCGCCCTCTTCCTGGAGACCGACCGGCGCTTCCACCTGTCGCTCCTCGAACTGGGCAGCAACACACGGCTGGTGGAGACCGTGGCCCAGCTTCGCGACCAAACCCGGCTCTACGGTGTCAGTACCCTCGCCGAACAAGGCATCCTGCAGCAGACGGCACCTGAGCACTTCCAGCTCCTGGACGCCGTGCTGGCCCGTGACCCGGCCCGCGCCGAGGCCGTCATGACCCGCCATCTCGACCACATCCGGGGCGAGTGGGCGGGGTAGACGAGCCGTACGGCCGCGAATCCGAGCAGCCTCGACCCCTGCGCCCGGGCCTCCGACGCCCGGCGCGGGAAGCCGCACCTCCGCCGACTACCGCAGCAGCACGCCGGCTTCGGGGGAAACGCCGGCGTCCCCCGAAGCGACCGCCACGAGGCCCATCTCCGCCGCACCGCAGAGCAACCGGTGCGCCGGCAGCACCCGGACGGTGTAGCCGAAAGAACCGGTCCGGTCGAGAGGAAGTCGGCCCTCGAAGAGCCACCTGCCCTCGACGTCCCGACCGCCCGACCGCTTCAGGGGATGACTCCGCGCCCCTGCCCACATGACCACGTCCGACTCGTCAACCCGCCCGGCCACGGCCTGCACCTCCACGTCGGCGGGGTCCAGACCGCCCAGCGCGACACGCGCCCGGAGGGCGAGCGATGCCCCCAACTCCAACGTCTCGTCCCCGACCGAGTCGCCTTCGGACTCCACCCGCTCCACCGCCACCTCTGCCCACTCCGCGCGCAACCGGCGCTTCCAGGCGGAGAGTTCGCGGGCCACCCCGGGCGTGAGCTCGCGGTGCGCGCGGGCTGCGGGCGCGTAGAGCCCGGTGACGTACTCCTGCACCATGCGCTCCGCGTTCACCCGCGGGCCCAACCGTCCGAGGGTCTCGCGGACTTTGGCGACCCACCGCTTCGGGACCTCCGCGCCCCCGTCGCCGGTCCCCTCGGGAGACTCACGCGCGTAGAAGCAGGGTGCCACCTGTTCGGCGAGGAGGTCGTAGAGAGCGGCGGCCTCGAGGGCGTCGCGGCGCTCGGGGTCCTCCTCCGCGGCGCCGTCGGCGGTCGGGAGCGCCCACCCGAACTCCGGCTCGTACCACTCGTCCCACCAACCGTCCCGCACCGAGAGGTTGAGACATCCGTTGAGCGCCGCCTTCATACCGCTGGTACCGCACGCCTCCAGGGGGCGGATCGGGTTGTTGAGCCAGACGTCGCACCCCGGGTAGAGCGTCTGGGCCATCGACATCCCGTAGTCCGGCAGGAAGACCATCCGGTGGCGCACACGGGGATCGTCGGCGAATCTGACCAGCTCTCTGATGAGGCCCTTGCCCCCGTCGTCGGCCGGATGCGCCTTGCCCGCGACGACGATCTGCACGGGTCGGGTCGGATGGAGCAGCAGCTCCGCCAGCCGGTCCCGGTCCTGGAGCATCAGCGTCAGCCGCTTGTAGGAGGGGACACGGCGGGCGAAACCGATCGTCAGCACTTCGGGGTCGAACACCCCGTCGATCCAGGCGAGTTCGGCGTGCGCGGCACCGCGGGCCCGCCAGGAGCGGTGGAGGCGGCGGCGTACGTCCTCCACCAGCCGCTCGCGCAGCGTGCGCCGCATCCGCCACAGGCCGGTTTCGTCGAGCGCGCCGAGCGCGGCGCCGTCGGCGGGCACCTCGGAAGCGGTCCAGGTGGGCGCGTGCACGCCGTTGGTGACGGAGGCCAACGGCACCTCCTCGGGCTCGAAGCCGGGCCAGAGGCCGACGAACATCCGGCGCGCGACCTCCCCGTGGAGCGTGCTGACGCCGTTGGCCCGCTGTGCGAGACGCAGCCCCATCACCGCCATGTTGAAGACGCCCGGGTCACCTCCGGGGTACTCCTCGGCCCCCAACCGCAGCACGTCCTCCACTTCGACGCCCGGAAGCTCGCCCTCCGCCCCGAAGTACCGAGCGACCGTCCCGCGGTCGAAGCGGTCGATCCCCGCGGGCACGGGTGTGTGCGTGGTGAAGAGGGCGCCGGCGCGCACCGCCTCCACGGCGGCGTCGAACTCCGCGCTGTCCGCGGGCGGTTGCTCCGCGTCGTCCGGCTGTGCGTCGCTCGCCGCGTCGGGACAGGAGCCCGTCGCGGACGCCCACGCCCGCGTGTCCCCGCCGTCGGCGAGGAGTTCGCGGACCCGCTCCAGGCCGGAGAAGCCCGCGTGCCCCTCGTTGGTGTGGAAGACCTCGGGCGAGGGGTGCCCCGTGACGGCGCAGTACGCCCGCACCGCGCGCACACCGCCGACGCCGAGCAGCATCTCCTGCAGCAGCCGGTGTTCGCTGCCGCCGCCGTAGAGCCGGTCGGTGACCTGGCGTTCGGCCGGTGCGTTCGCGTCGACGTCCGAGTCGAGGAGGAGCAGCGGCACCCTGCCCACCTGCGCCAGCCACACCTGCGCCACGAGACTGCGCCCCTCGGGGAGCCGCAGTCCGACGCGCACGGGGCGCGGAGGCGTCTGGTCCGACGCGCGCGCGGTCTCCCGGAGCAGCCGCAACGCCGTCCCCTCCGGCTCGAAGACGGGGTACTCCTCGCGCTGCCATCCGTCGGCGCCGAGCGACTGCCGGAAGTAGCCGTGCCGGTAGAGCAGCCCCACTCCGATGAGCGGCACTCCCAGATCGCTCCCCGCCTTGAGGTGGTCCCCGGCGAGGATGCCGAGCCCCCCCGAGTACTGCGGCAGCGTCCCCGCGAGCCCGAACTCGGGCGAGAAGTAGGCGACGGCGGCGGGCAGTTCGCCGTCCTGGCCCTGGTACCAGCGCGGCTCCTCCAGGTACCGCCGCAGTTCGCGGACGGCGGCGTCGACCCGCCGCACGAAGTCGGGGTCGGCGGCGGCCTCTACGCAGCGCTCGGGCGCCGCCTCGGTGAGCGTCCGCACCGGGTCGCCGCCGGACTCGCGCCAGGCGGCGGGATCGAGCGTGCGGAAGAGCTCCCGCGTCCCGGCGTGCCAGGACCAGCGGAGGTTGCCCGCGAGTTCGCCCAGCGGGCGCAGCGGTTCGGGGAGGACGGGGCGCACGGAGAAACGACGAATGGCCTTCACACCGCACGAAGGTAGCTGCGCACTCGCCCGTTTCGCACGGTTGGCCCGGATATACAGCGTTTCGCCGCCCAGTGGAACCCAACGGCGCCCGCCGCAGCGGCACCGTACGACGGACCCGGCCGGCCGTGCCGCACGCCCCGCCCAACCCACCGCCCGCGCCCGGCGATCGGCATTCGCGGAGCGGTACCGGCACGACGCGGACGCCCGCGCCACCCTCCCGCAACCGCCCCCGCACGCCCGGAATCCCGTACGCCCCCAGCAGAGTGAACGCGGACCTGAGGGGTCACGCGCGCGCCGGGGAAGCCGTGCACGGAGCGGATAGAAAGAGCGGAGCACGCTTGCCCTCCCCACGATCCTCCAGGTGAATCCATGATCGGTCGTATCCCCGTGCTCGACGTCCGACCGCTCGTCGAGGGCGGACGCCGCCCCGCGAAGGCGGTGGTCGGCGAGTCCTTCGAGGTCTCGGCGACGGTCTTCAGGGAGGGGCAGGATGCGGTCGGCGCCAATGTGGTGCTGCGCGGACCCGCCGGCCGTGCCGGACCGTGGACCCCGATGCAGGAGTTGGCGCCCGGCACCGACCGCTGGGGCGCCCAGGTCGTCCCGGACACCGAGGGCAGATGGACGTACAGCGTGGAAGCCTGGTCGGACCCGCTCACCGCATGGCGAAGAACGGCCGAGGTGAAGATCCCGGCAGGCGTCGACGCCGAGTTGACGTGCCTGGAGGGCGCCGAGGTGCACGAGCGCGCCGCCGCCGGCGTACCGAAACGGGACGGCAGGGCCGTCGTCCTCGATGTCGTCGACGCGCTGCGCGACCCGACGCACCCGCCGCACGAGCGTCTGGCGGCGGCGCTCTCCCCCGAGGTCGCGGCGGTACTCGCACGCTTCCCGTTGCGCGAGCTCGTCACCTCCTCCGCCGCGCTCACCCTTCAAGTGGAGCGCGAGCGCGCCCTCTTCGGCTCCTGGTACGAGATGTTCCCCCGCTCCGAGGGCGCCGTCGTCACGGAGGGCGCCCCGCCCGTGAGCGGCACCCTCCGCACCGCCGCCGAACGCCTCGACACCCTCGCGGCGATGGGCTTCGATGTCGTCTACCTCCCGCCGATCCATCCGATCGGCACCACGCACCGCAAGGGCGCGGGGAACGCTCTCGAGGCCGGCCCGTACGACGTCGGGTGCCCGTGGGCGATCGGCTCGGCGGAGGGCGGCCACGACGCCGTCCACCCGGAGCTCGGCACCCTCGCCGACTTCGACCGCTTCGTCGCGAAGGCGCGTTCGCTGCGCATGGAGGTCGCCCTCGACTTCGCGCTCCAGTGCTCACCCGACCACCCCTGGGTCGAGAAGCACCCGGAGTGGTTCCGCCACCGTCCGGACGGCTCGATCGCGCACGCGGAGAACCCGCCCAAGAAGTACGAGGACATCTACCCGCTCTGCTTCGACGACCACCCGTCGGCCTTCGACGGCATCGTCCGCGAGACGCTCCGCGTCCTCCGCTTCTGGATGGGCCGCGGCGTGCGGATCTTCCGCGTGGACAACCCGCACACCAAGCCCGTCGTCTTCTGGGAGAAGGTGCTCGGCGAGGTGGGCCGCACCGACCCCGACGTCGTCTTCCTCGCCGAGGCGTTCACCCGCCCCGCGATGGTGCGCACGCTCGCCGGTATCGGCTTCCAGCAGTCGTACACGTACTTCACCTGGCGCAACTCCAAACAGGAACTGACGGAGTACCTCACCGAGCTCACCACGGAGACCGCCGCGTACCTGCGCCCCAACCTCTTCGTGAACACCCCGGACATCCTCCACGCCTACCTCCGCGACGGCGGACCCGCCGCCTTCGCCACCCGCGCGGTGCTGGCGGCGACGCTCTCCCCTTCCTGGGGGATGTACGCGGGGTTCGAGCTCTGCGAGGCGGAGGCGGCGCACGACGGGAGCGAGGAGTACGCCGACTCGGAGAAGTACCAACTCCGGCCCCGCGACTGGGCGGCGGCCGAGCGCGAGGGCCGCTCGCTCCGCGGCCTCGTCACCCTGCTCAACCGGCTGCGCCGGCGCCACCCCGCGCTCCAGCGCCTTCGCAACCTGCGCTTCCACTCCACGGGCAACGACCAGGTGCTGGCGTACTCCAAGCACTGCGAGGACCCGTACGCGGACACGGTGCTCGTCGTGGTCAACCTCGATCCGCACCACACCCACGAGGCGACGGTGTCGTTGGACAGCACGGACCTTGCAACGTTCGGCCTGAGTGCCGCTCAACTGAGCGGGTCCGAGTCTTTCCCGGTGCGCGACGAGCTCACCGGCGAGACCTACCACTGGGGCAGGGCCAACTATGTCCGCCTGCGGCCGGGGGGTGATTCCCCCGCTGCGGCGCACATCCTCACCCTGCGACCGTCCTCACCGATCGGAGGGTCACCCAATGACCGTCAATGAGCCCGTCCCCGACACCTTCGAGGACACCCCCGCGGGGAAGCTCGACCCGGAGTGGTTCAAACGCGCCGTCTTCTACGAGGTACTGGTCCGCTCCTTCCAGGACAGCGACGGAGACGGGATCGGTGACCTCAAGGGGATCACCGCGAGGCTCGACTACCTGCAGTGGCTCGGTGTCGACTGCCTCTGGCTGCCGCCGTTCTTCAAGTCCCCGCTGAAGGACGGCGGTTACGACGTCTCGGACTACACCGCCGTCCTGCCGGAGTTCGGGGACCTCGCCGAGTTCGTCGAGTTCGTCGACGCGGCGCACCAGCGCGGCATGCGCGTCATCATCGACTTCGTCATGAACCACACGAGCGACCAGCACCCGTGGTTCCAGGAGTCGCGGCGCGACCCCGCGGGCCCCTACGGCGACTACTACGTCTGGGCCGACGACGACAAGCAGTACCAGGACGCGCGCATCATCTTCGTCGACACCGAGGTCTCCAACTGGACCTTCGACCCGCTGCGCAAGCAGTACTACTGGCACCGCTTCTTCTCGCACCAGCCCGACCTCAACTACGAGAACCCGCGCGTCCAGGACGAGATGATCTCGGCGCTGCGCTTCTGGCTCGACCTCGGCATCGACGGGTTCCGCCTCGACGCCGTCCCCTACCTCTACGCCGAGGAGGGCACCAACTGCGAGAACCTCCCCGCGTCGCACGCCTTCCTCAAGCGCGTACGCCGCGAGATCGACGCGCAGTACCCGGACACCGTCCTCCTCGCCGAGGCGAACCAGTGGCCCGAGGACGTCGTCGACTACTTCGGGGACTACGAGCGCGGCGGCGACGAGTGCCACATGGCGTTCCACTTCCCCGTGATGCCGCGGATCTTCATGGCCGTCCGCCGCGAGTCCCGCTACCCCGTCTCCGAGATCCTCGCCAAGACGCCGTCGATCCCCTCGGGGTGCCAGTGGGGCATCTTCCTGCGCAACCACGACGAGCTGACCCTGGAGATGGTCACCGACGAGGAGCGCGACTACATGTACGCGGAGTACGCCAAGGACCCGCGGATGCGCGCCAACATCGGCATCCGCCGCCGGCTCGCCCCGCTCCTCGACAACGACCGCAAGCAGATCGAACTCTTCACCGGGCTCCTCCTCTCCCTCCCCGGGTCGCCGATCCTGTACTACGGCGACGAGATCGGCATGGGCGACAACATCTGGCTCGGCGACCGCGACGCGGTGCGCACGCCGATGCAGTGGACACCGGACCGCAACGCCGGCTTCTCCTCGTGCGACCCCGGCCGCCTCTTCCTCCCGACGATCATGGACCCGGTCCACGGGTACCAGGTCACCAACGTCGAGGCCGCGATGAGCTCCCCCAGCTCCCTGCTCCACTGGACGCGGCGGATGCTCGAGATCCGCCGGCAGAACCCCGCCTTCGGGCTGGGGAGTTACGCAGAGCTCAGCTCCAGCAACCCGGCGGTCCTCGCGTTCCTCCGCGAGGTGCGCCTCCCGGAGGGCGGGGACGACGTGGTGATGTGCGTGCACAACTTCTCGCGCTTCCCGCAACCGACCGAGCTGGACCTCGCCGAGTTCACCGGCCGGGTCCCGGTGGAGCTGATCGGCGGCGTCCGCTTCCCGCCCGTCGGCGAACTGCCCTACCTCCTCACTCTCGCGGGCCACGGCTTCTACTGGTTCCGGCTCCGCAAGGACGTCTGACGCGACGTCCTCCCGCACCCCCGCTCGCGCAGGAGAGCCGAGCGGGGGCGCGCGCACCCGGCGCGGGTCCTGGCAGAAAACCCACGAAGTTGCTCGACACGGACCGCGCACCCGAGCATCCCTCTCCGTCATCCGAGAGACTCTGCGTACCTTTCGTGTGCCCGGGGAAAGGACGCCATGTCGGACAGCTCCTCGCCCCTGGCCGCGGGCCGGGCGAGTGCACCCACCCACGCGGGCGGTACGGCGCTGCTCGCCTCGCTCTCGCCCCTCCTCACCGAATGGCTGCCGATACAGCGATGGTTCGCCGGCGGGGGGCGCGACCTCGCCGGGCTCTCGCTCGTCGCCTCCGTGGAGTTGCTCCCCACGCTCGGCTCCGGGCCCGGACTCCTCCACCTGCTGGTCCGCGCCTGGCACACCGACTCGCCCGCGCTCGCCGCGCACCCGGAGAGCGGCGGTCCGGGCGCCGCCGCCGGTGAACACCCCGCCGACTGCTACCAGTTGCTCCTCGGCGTACGGCCCCGCCTCCCCGAGGAGCTGGCGCACGCCCTCGTCGGGCGGCCGCGCTCGGGGCCGCTGCGCGGTCGCGCCGTCTACGAGGCGCTGCTCGATCCCCGCCTCGCGTCCGTCCTGCTGGAGCGGCTGCGTACGCCGGGGAGCCTCGGCCCGCTCCGCTTCACCAGAGTGCCGCACACGGACATCGCCGACGGCCTGACGCCGCGCCCGCTCGCCGCCGAGCAGTCCAACTCCTCCGTGATCTACGGGCGTTCGCACATCCTGAAGCTCTTCCGCCGGGTCGAGCGAGGCGTCAACCCGGACCTCGAACTCTCCCTCGCCCTCGCCCGCCACGGCTGCGACCGCGTCCCGGCGCCGACTGCGTGGTTCGAGGCCACGCCCCGCACGCCGCCCCGCACCGGGTGCACGCCCGCGGCGCCGGAGTCCCGAGCGCCCCGTACGCGCCGGGCGGCTCCGGCACCCACCGCAGCCGAACCGCGGGCCACCGAAGACACCCTGACGCTCGGCGTCCTCCAGCCGTTCTTCCCCGAGGCGGTCGACGGGTGGCAGCTCGCGCTCCGCTCGCTCGGCGAAGGCCGCCACTTCACCGCGCAGGCGCACGCGCTGGGGCGCACCACCGCGCAGGTGCACCGGACCCTCGCCGAGGCGCTCCCCACGAAGGCGCTCGACAGCGGCGACCTGGAGGAGGCCGCGGCCGGCATGACCGCCCGGCTGGAGTCGACGACCGCGGCCGTACCGGCCCTGCGCCCGTACCGCGCCCGCCTGTTGGGCACCTTCCGCGCACTCTCCCGGCTCGGCAGCGACGGCAGGCGGCGCCGGGCCCAGCGCGTCCACGGGGACCTCCACCTCGGACAGGTCCTCCAGGGCCCGGAGGGCGACTGGTCGCTCATCGACTTCGAGGGCGAGCCGGCCCGCCCCCTCGCCGAGCGGTGCCATCCGCAGCCGGCCGTCCGCGACGTCGCCGGGATACTGCGCTCCTTCGACTACGCCTCCTACCGGCCGGGCGCCCGCTCCGCCGACGACCCGTGGGCGCGGAGCTGGGCCGAGGCCGCGCGCGGTGCCTACTGCGAAGGCTACGCCGAGTCGGCCGGCAGCGATCCGCGGGACGACGCGGTGCTGCTGCGCGCGTACGAGACCGACAAGGCCGTCTACGAGGTGCGCTACGAGGCACGCCACCGCCCGAGTTGGCTGCCCGTTCCGCTCTCCGCCGTCCGCAGGCTCGCCGCTCCCATGACCGAGGCCCGCGGCTGAACCGCACCGCAGCAGCGCGGCCTCCGACCGCCCCAGAAAGGCACCGCCGTGACGACGAGCAACCCGCTCCGCCCCGCCCCCGTCCCGCCGCAGCACCCCGCACCGCGCTGCGCCGTCCTACCGGCACCACCGCTCCCCGAGGCGGACCGCAGACGCCTCCTCGACGGGACGCACCACGACCCGCACGCGCATCTGGGCGCGCACCCGACCGGCGCGGGCGTCGTCTTCCGCGCCTTGCGCCCCTTCGCGCGCGCGGTCGCCGTCCTCCTCGACGGAGCGCGGGCCGAACTCGTCGACGACGGCGACGGGTTCTTCGCCGCCACCGTCCCGCTGAAGCCGATGAGCGGCCGGGACCGCCCCACCGTCCCGCCGTACGAGCTGCTCGTCCGCTACGGCGCCGAGCCCGGACGGGACGAGCTGCGGACGGCCGATCCGTACCGGTTCCTGCCCGCGCTGGGCGAGTTCGACCTCCACCTCGTCGCGGAGGGGCGGCACGAGGAGCTGTGGCGGGCGCTCGGGGCGCACCCGATGACGGTCGCGGGCGTCGTCGGCACGCGGTTCACGGTGTGGGCGCCGAACGCCCGAGGGGTGCGCGTCACCGGGGACTTCAACTGCTGGGACGGGACGGCGCTCCCCATGCGCTCCCTCGGTGCGACCGGCGTGTGGGAGCTCTTCGTGCCCCGCGTGGGCGCCGGCGCACGGTACAAGTTCGAGATCGCGGGGCCCGACGGCAGCCGCTCGCTGCGCGCCGACCCCATGGCGCGGCGTACCGAGTGCCCGCCGGCGACGGCGTCGGTCGTCGAGACCTCGACGTACGAGTGGCAGGACGGCGCATGGCTCGCCGCCCGCGCGGGGCGCAGCCACCACGACGCGCCGCTCTCCGTCTACGAGGTGCATCTCCCCTCGTGGCGGCCCGGCCTCGGCTACCGGCAGCTCGCGGAGGAACTGCCGGCCTACGTCAAGGAGTCGGGGTTCACCCACGTCGAGTTGATGCCGGTGGCCGAGCATCCCTTCGGCGGCTCCTGGGGCTACCAGATCACCGGCTTCTACGCGCCCACCGCCCGCCTGGGGACGCCCGACGACTTCCGGTGCCTCGTCGACGCGCTGCACCGCGAGGGCATCGGCGTCCTCATGGACTGGGTCCCCGCGCACTTTCCCAAGGACGACTGGGCGCTTGCCCGGTTCGACGGCACCCCGCTCTACGAGCCCGCGGATCCGCGCAGGGCCGAGCACCCCGACTGGGGCACCCTGGAGTTCGACCACGGCCGCCGCGAGGTGCGGAACTTCCTCGTCGCCAACGCGGTCTACTGGTGCGAGGAGTTCCACATCGACGGCCTGCGCGTGGACGCCGTCGCCTCGATGCTCTACCTCGACTACTCGCGGCCGGAGGGCGGGTGGACCCCGAACGCCTTCGGCGGCCGGGAGAACCTCGACGCCGTCGCCTTCCTCCAGGAGATGAACGCGACCGTCCACCGCCGCTGCCCCGGCGTGCTCACCGCGGCGGAGGAGTCCACGGCCTGGGACGGTGTGACGCGGCGGACCGACGAGATGGGCCGGAGCGGCTTCGGCGGGCTCGGGTTCGGCTTCAAGTGGAACATGGGCTGGATGCACGACACCCTCGCCTACCTCGCCGAGGAGCCCGTCCACCGCCGCTGGCACCACCACGACATGACGTTCGCGATGGTCTACGCGTACTCGGAGAACTACATCCTCCCGATCTCCCACGACGAGGTCGTCCACGGCAAGCGGTCGCTCGCCTCGAAGCCGCCGGGCGACTGGTGGCAGCGGCGCGCCTCGCACCGCGCGTACCTCGGCTTCACGTGGGCCCATCCGGGAAAGCAACTCCTCTTCATGGGGCAGGAGTTCGCCCAGGGCGCCGAGTGGTCGCACGAGCACGGACCCGACTGGTGGCTGCTCGACCCCGGCTACCCGGCGGAGCCGGACCACCGCGGAGTCCGCGACCTGGTACGGGAGTTGAATGCCGAGTACCGCGACGCACCCGCCCTCTGGCAGCGGGACACCGACCCGGCGGGGTTCCGCTGGGTCGAGGCGGACGCCGCGGACGACAACGTCTTCGCCTTCCTCCGCTTCGACGCGGACGGCGCTCCGCTCCTCGCCGTGAGCAACTTCTCGCCCGTCGTACGCGAGGGGTACCGGCTCGGCGTACCGCCAGCGGCGGCGTCCTGGCGCGAGGTGCTCAACACCGACGCCGAGCGGTTCGGCGGCAGCGGCGTCCGCGCTTCGGGCCCGCTGACGGCCGAGCCGGTCGCCGCGCACGGGCTGGAACGCTCACTCCGCCCGACGCTGCCCCCGCTCGCCACCGTCTGGTTCCGACCGGCCGGCTGAGCGCGTACGGGGAGGAGTCGGGTCTGCGGCACTCGTGCGAGGAGAACCGCGCACGTCAGGGGGGCGCGGCCCGGCCGGGCCGCGCCCCCCTGGCACGTCAGGCGTCAGCTCCTGGCCGCGCCCTCCGACTGCGCCGGGACGGTGCCGCCCGTCGAGGAGGCCGCTTCCGCGGGCGGCGCGTCCTCCGGGTCGGCGTCGGCTTCGGCGAGGGAGCGCTCGTCGAACGGGTGCTGCCCGCTGAGGACTTCGCCGACGCGGTCCCTGTCGATCTCCTTCGTCCAGGTGCCGATGAGGACGGTGGCGACGGCGTTGCCCGCGAAGTTGGTGAGGGCGCGGGCCTCGCTCATGAAGCGGTCGATGCCGACGATCAGCCCCACACCGTCGACGAGTTCGGGGCGGTGCGAGTTGAGGCCGCCCGCGAGGGTCGCCAGGCCGGCGCCCGTGACACCCGCCGCGCCCTTGGAGGCGACGATCATGAAGACGAGCAGCGAGATCTGCTCACCGAGCCCGAGCGGGCTGCCCATCGCCTCGGCGACGAAGAGGGAGGCCATCGTCAGGTAGATCGCCGTACCGTCGAGGTTGAAGGAGTACCCCGTCGGGACGGTGATGCCGACGACCGGCTTGCTGACGCCGAGGTGCTCCATCTTCGCGATCAGACGCGGCAGCGCCGACTCCGAGGAGGAGGTCGAGAGGATCAGCAGCAGCTCGCGCCCCAGGTACTTGAGGAGCGCGAAGACGTTGACGCCCGTGCAGACCTTCAGGATCACCCCGAGCACGAGGAAGACGAAGAGGAAACAGGTGACGTAGAAACCGATCATGATCACGGCGAGCGATTTCAGCGCGTCGAGACCGGTCTCCCCGACCACCGCCGCCATGGCGCCGAAAGCCCCCACGGGCGCGGCCCACATGATCATCGCCAGCACCCGGAAGACGAGCTTCTGGATGTGGCCGATCCCCTTGATGATCGGCTCGCCCGCGCGGCCCATCGCCTGCAGGGCGAAGCCGACGAGCAGCGCGATCAGCAGCGTCTGGAGCACCTCGCCCTCGGTGAAGGCGGAGACGAAGCTCGTCGGGATGATGCCGAGCAGGAAGTCGGTCATCCCCTCGCCGCCGTCCTCGGCCTGCGAGGCGCCGGCGTCCCGCGTCGCGGCGTCGAGGTGCATGCCGTGGCCCGGCTCCAGGACGTTGCCCACGACCAGACCGATCACGAGCGCGACGATCGACATCACCATGAAGTAGCCGATGGCGATGCCGCCCACGGCACCGACCTTCGCGGCCTTCCGCACCGACCCCACGCCGAGCACGATGGTGCAGAAGATCACAGGCGAGATCATCATCTTGATGAGCGCGACGAAGCCCTCACCGATGGGCTTCAGCTCCTTGGCGGCGTCGGGCGCCACGAGACCGAGCGTCACGCCGACCACCACGGCCAGGATCACGGCTATGTAGAGGTAGTGCGTACGGTCCCGCCGCTGCGGCGGTGACTGCTCAGGTGTCTTCTTCGACACGTCGGCTCCTCGTCAATCCTTCAATAGCGACTCCGACTCGTACCGAGTCCCGGTGACTATCCAACGGCTCGTGCGCGACGTCACGCTTCTGTGCATTACGTGCATGAAAAATCTGTAGGCAGACTTGGCGGGTGCGCACCGTGTTCCGACTCCTCGACCGCCTGCCCAGGCGAAGCGGGCGGCCCCGCAGCCTCGCCGGGCAGCTCTTCGCGATGCAGGTGGTCCTCGTCGGCCTGGTGGTCGCCGCGTGCGCGGTCTTCACGTACCTCAGCGACCGGGTCCAGGCCGAGGACGACGCCAGGCACCGGGCCTCCGCCACCGCCTCCTCCGTCGCCGACTCGCCCTCGGTGCTCGGCGCGATCGGCGGGAGCAACCCGTCGGCGCAGCTCCAGCCGTACGCCGAGCAGGTCCGGAAGGACACGGGCGTCACCTTCGTCACGATCATGGATGCGGAAGGCGTCCGCTGGACGCACCCCGACACGGCGCAGATCGGCAAGCCCTTCCTCGGCCACACCGAGAAGGCGCGGGGCGGCCGCGTCTTCACCGAGGAGTACGAGGGGACGCTGGGTCCTTCCGTCCGCGCGGTCGCCCCGATCAGGGCCGACGACGGGGGCGCGGGGACGCGGGTCGTGGGGTTCGTCTCCGCGGGGATCACGGTCGACGCGATCAGCGAGGAGCTCCGCAGGCAGCTCGTCGTGCTGCTGCTCTTCGCCGCGGCGGCGCTGGCGCTCGGCGGCGTCGGCACGTACCTCGTCAACCGCCGGCTCCGCCGCCACACCCGCGGCATGAACGCGGCCGAGCTCAACCGGATGCACGACTACCACGAGGCGGCCCTGCACGCCGTCCGCGAGGGCCTGTTGATGCTCGACGGCACCCGCAGGGTCGCCCTCATCAACGACGGCGCCCGTACGCTCCTCGGGCTCCGCGACGTCGAGGTGCTCGGCCGGGGCGCGGACCAACTGGGGCTGCCGCGGCGGCTGGCGGGTGCGCTCCTCTCCTCCGAACCGCGGGTCGACGAGGTGCACCTGACGGCGGACCGGGTCGTCGTCGTCAACACCTCGCCCGTCGCGGGCGGGGAGCGCAGGGGCACCGTGGTGACGCTCCGGGACCACACGGAAATCCAGTCGCTGGCAGGCGAGTTGGACTCGGCGCGCGGCCTCGCCGAGGCGCTCAGGGCCCAGGCGCACGAGGCGGCCAACCGCCTCCACACCGTCGTCTCCCTCGTCGAACTGGGACGCACCGAGGAGGCGGTGGAGTTCGCCACCGAGGAGTTGGAGCTCGCGCAGGAGCTCACCGACCAGGTCGTCGCAGCCGTCTCGGAACCGGTGCTCGCCGCGCTGCTGCTGGGGAAGGCGGCGCAAGCCAACGAGCACGGCGTCGAGTTGGTGCTCACCCCCGACAGCGGGGTGCACGACGGGCTGCTCCCCGACGAGCTGCCGGCGCGCGATCTCGTCACCGTCCTCGGCAACCTCATCGACAACGCGGTGGAGGCGGCGGTCGGCTCCGGGGCCGCGCGCGGGGACGCGAGCCCGCCGCGCGTCACGGTGACGGTGCGGCTCTCGGCGGCGGAGCCGGGCGGAGGGCCGCCCGAGTTCCTCGTGCGCGTCCACGACACCGGGCCCGGGCTGCCCGTGAGCGGCGAGGCGGTCTTCGAGCACGGGTGGTCCACGAAGACGCAGGGCGGCAGGCACGGCGCCGGCCGCGGCATCGGTCTCGCGCTGGTGCGGCAGGCGGCGCTGCGGCACGGGGGCAGCGTCGCCGCCGCCGAAGGTCCTGGCGGCGGCGCGGAGTTCACCGTACGGCTGCCGATCCGGAACGCGGAGGTGCCCGCATGAGCCCTTCCGTCGAGGACGCGCTGCGGGTGCTCGTCGTCGAGGACGATCCCGTGGCCGCCGACGCGCACGCGCTCTACGTCTCGCGGGTGCCCGGCTTCGCCGTCGCCGGGATCGCGCACACCGCGCTGGAGGCGTTCCACGCGGTGGAGCGGCACCGCGTCGACCTTCTCCTGCTCGACCTCTACCTGCCCGAAGGCGGGGGCGCGGCCTCCAGGGGCGGCGAGGTCACCGGGGACGCCGGGGACACCGCCACGCCGACGGGGCTCGCGCTGCTGCGGCGGCTGCGCAGCGCCGGGCGGACGACCGACGTTTTCGCCGTGACGTCGGCCCGGGACCTGACGGTGGTCAGGGAGGGCGTCTCGCTCGGGGTCGTGCAGCACGTACTGAAACCGTTCACCTTCCGGACGCTGCGGGAACGGCTGCTCCAGTACGAGCGGTACAAGGCGACGGAGGCCGCTGCGGGCAGCGAGGTGCGCAGCCAGGCGGAGGTGGACAGGGCGATGGCGGTGCTGCGTACGCCGAAGCGGGCCGTGCCGCCGAAGGGGATGAGCGCCGCCACGCTCGACCGCGTCGTCTCCGAGCTGCGGGAGGCGGACGACGGGCTCACCGCGGCGTCCGCCGCCGAGCGCATCGGCGTCAACCGGATCACGGCGCGCCGGTACCTGGAACACCTGGTGGAGGCGGGACGGGCGCGCAGGGCCCCGCTCTACGGGCAGGTGGGGCGGCCCGAGTACTGCTACACCTGGCGCGACTGATCCCGACGGCCGCGTCCCGCGAGGCGGTTGGCCGCCGATGTTCTCGGTGTCCGCGATCAGACGCCGCCGGGCCGCACGACCACCGGAAACACCGCGCCGGCCGGCTCGGGCGGAGCAGGGCGCGGCAAAGTCGTAGGAAGGTTTCCTATCCTTTCTATTGTCTGGACCAATCCGGGGTCGCTACGGTGCCGAGCACCCACAACTGGACTCCAGAACGGGAGAGTTGCTGTGCGCCCCCACACCCCTTCGCACCGCAGAACAGCCCCCCGCACCCGCCGCAGGCTCGCCCTCGGCCTCGCCGGCGCGCTCACCGCGGCCGGCGCCCTCGCCGCCACCGCGCAGGCGGCGCCGGGCGAGGACGCCCCCGCCGCCGCGCCCAGCGGAGCCAGCGGCCCCTACCTGTACCTGGGCTGGGGCAACCCGCCGGACGCCGCCGCCTTCATGGCGGAGACCGGCACCGAACAACTGACGATGGCCTTCATCCTCTCGGACGGCGGCTGCTCGCCGGCCTGGGACGGCCAGCGCCCGCTGGAGGGCGGCCAGGACCAGCAGACGATCGAAGCGATCCAGGCGGCGGGCGGCGACGTCACACCGTCGATCGGCGGCTGGAGCGGCAACAAGCTCGGCGAAGCCTGCGGCAGCGCCGAGGAGTTGGCCGGCGCCTACCAGCAGGTGATCGACGCCTACGGGCTCGACTCGATCGACATCGACATCGAGGCGAGCGAGGTCGAGTCCGGGGAGGTCAGGCAGCGCGTCGTCGACGCACTCAAGATCGTCAAGGACCGGAACGAGGGCATCAAGGTCTACGTCACCTTCGGCACCGCGCCCAGCGGCCCCATCGAGGCCGGCCAGGACCTCATCAACAAGGGGGCCGCCGCAGGGCTCGACGTCGACGGCTGGACGGTGATGCCGTTCGACTTCGGCGACGGCACGACGGACATGGCCGCCGCCACCAAGTCGGCGGTCGACGGGCTCGCCGGACGGGTCGCCGACGCGTACGGGATCTCCGAGGCGGAGGCGTACGCGAAGTCCGGCTTCTCCTCGATGAACGGCCACACCGACGTCGAGGGCGAGGTCGTCTCGGCTGCCGACTTCCAGGAGATGGTCGACTACGCCAAGGAGCACAACCTGGCCCGCGTCAGCTTCTGGGCCGTCAACCGGGACCGCGCCTGCGAGGGCGGCGGTGCCCCCGGCGACTCCTGCGGCGGTATCGACCAGCAGGAGTGGGAGTTCTCCAAGATCCTCGCCGGGTACGGGAATTGAGCACGCCAGGGAGATGAGTCCGACGCCCTGACGGGTCGGGCCCGGCGAGAACGGAGCGAGGGCGCGTGCACCGGCTCGGTGCACGCGCCCTCGTCGTTCGTGCGCTCGGCGTCCGCCGATGTCCCCGGGCGGGCCGACGGCAGGCGCGTCGGCCCTCCCGCCCGCGTCGCCGCCGACGGGAGGGGCCGGTGCGTCAGCCTCGCGCCGAGCGGCGCTTCCGGGTGACGGCGAGCAGGACGCCGCCGATGATCACGACGGCCGCGGCGATGCCGGCGAGCATCGGGGTGGAGTTGGAGGAGCCGGTCTCGGCGAGGTCGGCGGAGTCGCCGCCCTGCTGCGGCGCCGCGGCGGGGGCGCTGCTGCTCGGCTGCTCGCTCGCCGGCGGGGCCGGGGCCTCGGAGGACGGCGGCGTGCTCGGGTTTTCGGTCTCGGACGGCGTCGGGGCCGGCGGCTCGGTCTCCTCGCAGGCCGGGGCCGTCTTCTCCTCGTCACGGGAGAACTTGTCGTCGTCGCCCGCGTTGACGACGAGGCGGACGGTCACCTCGTCCTTGTGCTCGGGCAGGTCGAGCTTCTTGTGGAACTCGCGCTTGAAGGTCTGCTCGGCGAGGAGGTCCTTGCCGTCCACCGTGATCTTCACGGTGTTGTCGACCTGCTCGTTGTAGTTGGTCAGGTCGACGGAGACCGTCGAGCAGTCCACGTCGAAGCCCGGGCTGTGCGCCTGGGCGGGAGCAGCGGCTATCGCGGTGCCGAGGAAAGCCGTCGCCCCCATCGCCGCGATGGCGGCGGAGCGCTGCCACCTCTTCCTCACTGCTGTCATCGTTTTCCTTCCGGGTAATTTCCTGCCGCACGGGGAAAGACGCGGCCGAGGGAGCACGCTACTCCCGCGCGCAACGCGGGACACACCGACCCGGGAGTTCCAACTCCCCCTGGCGCCGGAGCATTTCGAGATCACGCGCGGACCGGTGGCTTGCTGGCGGTGCGCACTTTCCCCACCGGCGGAAAGTTCTCCGCAGCGGTCGGGCCGCGGAAAGAGCAAAGAATTCACCAAGATTCTGGATCACTTCGCCGGACGATCTTCCGCGGTGCGCCGGAATGCCACCACCGAGAGCGACCGATGCCCTTGCGACGTACGGGAATTGCGTGTCGGCCAGCACAATACGGCAGCCGCGCCCCCGCCGCCCCGCAGAATCGTCACAACCCCGTCACAGTGCCTCCAGAGGAGGTTCAACGCGACGCACAACGAGGGGAGTTGGCCGCAAGGAACCTCGCCGGGCTCGCGACGGTCGTGAGAAACCCGGCCGCGGGCCAGGGCAGCGGGCGTCAGGAACGCCCCGCGACCGGCACTCCAAGTGCCCTGCACACACGCGCCCTCGGACACTCCCGCACGCGCACCAGGCGACCGGGCCCCTTCCCCCTCCGACCCCCACGCATCGCAAGCCGCTCACCGCCCTCGCGACGGCCGGGCTCCCGCCTCAGAAGACGGCTTCGGTCTCGTCCATCCGGTACTGGGGCACGTGCTTGAGCTCGGTGACCGCGTCGGCGAGCGGCGCCATCACGATCTCCGTGCCGCGCAGCGCCGTCATCTGCCCGAAGTCGCCGCGGTGCGCGGCCTCGACGGCGTGCCAGCCGAAGCGGGTGGCGAGGACCCGGTCGTACGCGGTGGGCGTGCCGCCGCGCTGGACGTGGCCGAGGATCACCGGCTTCGCCTCCTTGCCGAGGCGGTGCTCCAGCTCGACGGCGAGCTGGTTGCCGATCCCGGTGAACCGCTCGTGGCCGTACTGGTCGATGGTGCCCTTCTCGTAGGGCATCGAGCCGGCGGCGGGACGGGCCCCCTCGGCGACGCAGATGATCGCGAACTTCTTGTTCCGCGCGAACCGCTCCTCGATCATCTTCGCCAACTCGTCGATCTCGAAGGGCCGTTCGGGGACGCAGATGCCGTGCGCGCCGCCCGCCATGCCGGCCTCCATCGCGATCCAGCCGGCGTGCCGCCCCATCACCTCGACGACCATGACGCGCTGATGGGACTCGGCCGTGGTCTTCAGCCGGTCGAGGGCCTCGGTCGCCACCGTGACGGCCGTGTCGAAGCCGAAGGTGCGGTCGGTCGCCGAGATGTCGTTGTCGATCGTCTTCGGTACGCCGACGACCGGGAGCCCCGCCTCGGCGAGCAGCCGCGCGGCCGTGAGCGTGCCCTCGCCGCCGATCGGGATGAGCGCGTCGAGCCCGAGGCGCGCCACCAGCTCCTCGGAGTTGTCGCAGGCGTCCCGCAGCCGCCCCTGCTCCAGCCGGGCCGAGCCGAGGATGGTGCCGCCCCTGGCGAGGATGCCGCTGACCGAGTTGATGTCGAGCGTGCGGTAGCGGCCGTCGAGCAGGCCCTTGAACCCGTCCTCGAAGCCGATCACCTCGTCGCCGCGGTCGTGCACGGCGCGGTGGACGAGGGACCGGATGACGGCGTTGAGACCAGGGCAGTCACCGCCGGCGGTGAGGACTCCGATGCGCATGGGGTTAGCTTCTCCTGCTCGCTGTGGGCCCGCTGAGACGGGCCGCTGTACTGCTGTTCCGCTGGTACTGCTTTTCCATGTGAGCCATGTGAGCCGGTGCGATTGTTTCACGTCTTGAACCCATCGGCACCGCCCGTCCCGGTCCCTGGACCCGTCCGCGCACCTGAGCGCAGGCCCGCACGGATCGACTGCGCGCGCGGAGGGATCGCACCCGAAGGTATGGTCGAGAAGCAGGGAGGCAGTGCGGAGGCACGCCTGCACACCCGCGAGCGCGCCTGCGCGGAAGTGCAGCTCGGGGCCGCCGGACGGCGCACGTCCGCGCCCGGAGCCGCGCCGGGACGGGCGGCGTGCGTACGGTCGGACCTGCCGACGGACGGAGCCCACGGGCAGGAGGGAGCCACCGCGTGACGCGCAGCGTGTACATCTCCGGAATCGGCCGGAGCGACGGCCGCCAGGTCGTCGAACTCGGCCTGATGGAGCTGCTTTCGCGGCAGGTCGACCGCGTCGGGATCTTCCGCCCGCTCGCCCACGAGGGCCCCGACCGGATCTGCGAACTGCTGCGCGCCCGCTACCGGCTCACCCAGCCCGCCGCCTCCGTCTTCGGGCTCCGCTACGAGGACGCTGCCGAGATCCAGGCGAACCGCGGCACCGACGAACTCGTCTCCCGGCTCGTGGAGCGCTACCACCAGGTCGCCATGGAGTACGAGGCGGTCCTCGTCCTCGGCACCGACTACGCGGAGACGGGCCTCCCCGCCGAACTGGCGCTCAACGCGCGGCTCGCCAACGAGTTCGGCGCCTCCCTCGTCCCCGTCGTCGCCGCCCGCGACCAGGGCCCGGAGTCGGCCGTCGCCGAGCTCCGGAACGCGCACGAGGCGTACGCCTCGCTCGGCACCGACATCAGCGCCCTCGTCGCCAACCGCGTCCTCGACGACGCCACCCGGCACGCCCTGCGCGACCTCGGCGAGCACCTGCCCTGCCCGCTCTACGTCCTCCCCGAGGAGCCCGCGCTCAGCGCGCCCACCATCTCCCAGGTCCGCGAGGCGCTCGACGCGGACGTGGTCCTCGGCGACCCGGCGGGCCTCGCGCGCGACGTCCGCGACTACGTCTTCGGCGGCGCCCATCTCCCCGCCTTCCTCCCCGCGTTGACCGAGAGCTGCCTCGTCGTGACGCCAGGGGACCGCGCCGACCTCGTCATGGGGGCGCTCGCCGCGCACGCCGCGGGATCGCCGCCGATAGCGGGCGTGCTCCTCACCCTCGGCCACCGCCCCGACGACCAGGTCCTCGCGCTCGCCTCCCGACTGGCGCCGGGGACGCCGCTGCTCTCCGTCCCCGAGAGCTCCTTCCCCACCGCGTACGAACTCTTCGGCCTCGAAGGCGAGTTGACGTCGACCACACCGCGCAAGGCCGAGGTGGCGCTCGGGCTCTTCGAGAACCACGTCGACACGAGGGAGCTCACCCGGCTCCTCTCCGTCGGACGCAGCTCCCGCGTCACCCCGCTGATGTTCGAGCACGAACTGGTGGAGCGGTCGCGCGCCGCGCGCCGGCACATCGTCCTTCCCGAGGGCGCGGAGGAGCGGGTGCTCCGCGCCGCCGAAGTGCTGCTGCGGCGCGGCGTCTGCGACCTGACGCTCCTCGGCGACCCGGTGGAGGTCCGCAAGGTCGCCGCCGAACTCGGCATCTCGCTGCGGCTGTTGTCGGACGGCGAGCCGGCCGAACCCGGCGGCCCCGTGGCCCGCGTCGTCGACCCCCAGGCGTCGCCGCTGCGGGACGAGTTCGCCGAGTCGTACGCGCGGCTGCGCGCGCACAAGGGCGTCACCTACGAACTCGCCAGGGACATCGTCACCGACGTCACCTACTTCGGCACCCTCATGGTCGAGCACGGCCTCGCCGACGGCATGGTCTCGGGCGCCGCGCACTCCACGGCCGCCACGATCCGCCCGGCGTTCGAGGTGATCCGCACCAAGCCGGACGCGGCCGTCGTCTCGTCTGTCTTCTTCATGTGCCTCGCCGACCGCGTCCTCGTCTACGGGGACTGCGCCGTCGTACCCGACCCGGACGCCGAGCAGTTGGCCGACATAGCGATCCAGTCGGCGCAGACGGCGCAGCGGTTCGGCGTGGAGCCGCGGATCGCGCTGCTCTCGTACTCGACGGGGAGTTCGGGCTCGGGTGCCGACGTCGAGAAGGTGCGGACGGCCACCGAGCTGGTGCACGACCGTCGTCCCGACCTCCTCGCCGAGGGCCCGATCCAGTACGACGCGGCCGTCGACCCGACGGTCGCCGCCGCCAAGCTCCCCGGCTCGCACGTCGCGGGGCGCGCGACGGTCCTCGTCTTTCCCGACCTCAACACCGGCAACAACACCTACAAGGCCGTGCAGCGCTCGGCCGGCGCCGTCGCCGTCGGCCCGGTGCTCCAGGGTCTGCGCAAGCCCGTCAACGACCTCTCTCGGGGAGCGCTCGTGCAGGACATCGTCAACACCGTCGCGATCACGGCCGTGCAGGCGCAGACGCAGAGCGCCCTGCCGCCGGAGCCGGAGGAGGCAGCGCCGTGACCGCCGCCACGCGGGTGCTGGTGCTCAACTCCGGTTCCTCCTCCGTCAAGTACCAGCTCCTCGACATGGCCGAGGGCGTCCGCATCGCCACGGGGCTCGTGGAGCGGATCGGCGAGCGGGAGTCCCGCCTGGAGCACGTGCCGCGGCTCTCCGGCACGGGGGCCCGCGAGCGGCACACCCGCGTCGCCGACCACGACGAGGCGCTGGCGGCCGTCGCCGACGAGCTGGCAGCCGACGGATACGGCCTCGACTCGCCCCAACTCGCCGCCGTCGGGCACCGCGTGGTCCACGGCGGCCTCCGCTTCACCGAGCCGACGCTCGTCGACGACGCGGTGCTCGCGGAGATCGAGCGGCTCGTGCCCGTCGCGCCGCTGCACAACCCGGCGAACCTCACCGGCATCGAGACGGCCCGCCGGCTGCGCCCCGACGTTCCGCAGGTGGCCGTCTTCGACACCGCCTTCCACTCCGCCATGCCGGAGGAGGCGGCCCGGTACGCGATCGACGTGCGCACGGCCGACGCGCACCGCGTCCGCCGCTACGGCTTCCACGGCACCTCGCACGAGTACGTCGCCCGCCGCACCGCCGACCTCCTCGGCACGGAGCCGGAGGAGACCAACACGATCGTGCTCCACCTCGGCAACGGCGCCTCGGCCTCCGCCGTCTCCGGCGGGCGCTGCCTGGACACCTCGATGGGTCTCACCCCGCTGGAGGGCCTCGTGATGGGGACGCGCTCCGGCGACGTCGATCCGGCCGTCGTCTTCCACCTCCACCGGGTCGCGGGGATGTCGCTCGACGAGATCGACACCCTCCTCAACCGGGACAGCGGGCTGCGGGGCCTCTGCGGCGAGAACGACATGCGGCAGATACGCAAGCGTCGGACCGAGGGCGACGCCGCGGCGCAGCTCGCGTTCGACATCTACATACACCGGTTGAAGAAGTACATCGGCGCGTACTTCGCCGTCCTCGGCCGTGTCGACGCGCTCGTCTTCACCGCGGGCGTCGGGGAGAACTCGGCCGACGTGCGCGCAGCGGCCGTGGCCGGGCTCGACGGCTTCGGGCTCGCCGTGGACCCGGAGTTGAACACCGCGGACGCCTCGGGGCCGCGGCTCGTCTCGCCGCCGGACGCGGGGGTGGCCGTGGGGGTCGTACCGACCGACGAGGAATGGGAGATAGCCCGTCAGACCTACGCGCTCGTCACCGCCTGAGGCGGTGCGCGCCCTCGCCCCCATTCGTTCCGAACATAAACAAAACGATAGGATCGCCCTCATGCGCCGTTCCAAAATCGTCTGTACGCTCGGGCCAGCCGTCGACTCCTACGAGCAGTTGAAGATGCTCGCCGAGGCCGGAATGAACGTGGCCCGTTTCAACATGAGCCACGGTTCGCACTCCGAGCACCAGGAGCGGTACAACCGCCTCCGCAAGGTCTCGGAGGAGTCAGGACGCGCCATCGGCGTCCTCGCCGACCTTCAGGGCCCGAAGATCCGGCTGGAGACCTTCGCCGACGGGCCGGTCGAGCTCGTGCGCGGCGAGGAGTTCACCATCACGACGGAGGACGTCGCCGGTGACAAGAGCATCTGCGGCACCACCTACAAGGGCCTCCCCGGCGACGTCGCCAAGGGGGACCCGGTCCTCATCAACGACGGGAACGTCGCGCTCCAGGTCACCTCGGTCGAGGGCCCGCGGGTGCACACCATCGTGATCGAGGGCGGCGTCGTCTCCGACCACAAGGGCATCAACCTGCCGGGCGCCGCCGTCAACGTCCCCGCGCTGAGCGACAAGGACGTCGAGGACCTGCGGTTCGCGCTGCAGATGGGGTGCGACCTCGTCGCCCTCTCCTTCGTGCGCGACGCCGCGGACGTGCGCGACGTCCACCAGGTCATGGACGAGGTGGGGCGGCGCGTCCCGGTGATCGCGAAGGTCGAGAAGCCGCAGGCGGTCGCGAACATGGAGCAGATCGTCGCCGCCTTCGACGGCGTGATGGTGGCGCGCGGCGACCTCGCGGTGGAGTACCCGCTCGAGCGGGTGCCGATGGTGCAGAAGCGCCTCGTCGAGCTCTGCCGCCGGAACGCGAAGCCCGTGATCGTCGCGACCCAGATGATGGAGTCGATGATCACCAACTCCCGCCCGACGCGCGCCGAGGCGAGCGACGTCGCCAACGCGATCCTCGACGGCGCCGACGCGGTGATGCTCTCCGCGGAGTCCTCGGTCGGCCAGTACCCGATCGAGACGGTGAAGACGATGTCGAAGATCGTCGGAGCCGCCGAGGGCGAGCTGCTCTCGCGCGGCCTCCAACCGCTCGTGCCGGGCAAGAAGCCGCGCACGCAGGGCGGTTCCGTCGCGCGCGCCGCCGCCGAGATGGCCGACTTCCTCGACGCCAAGGTCCTCGTCGCCTTCACCAAGTCCGGTGACACGGCGCGGCGCCTGAGCCGCTACCGCGCACGCCAGCCCATCCTCGCCTTCACGACCGACGCGTCGACGGGCAACCAACTCACTCTCTCCTGGGGCGTCGAGGCGCACGTCGTCCCGCACGTCGACCACACGGACGAGATGGTCGACCTCGTCGACGCCGAGCTGCTGAAGATGGGCCGCTTGCAGCAGGGCGACACGATGCTGATCACCGCGGGGTCGCCCCCCGGCGTCCCCGGCACGACCAACATGGTCCGCGTCCACCACCTCGGCAACAGCGGCAACTGACGTACGGGCCCCCGCCGTCCCCTGCACGCACTGGAGCCGGGGCCGCGCAAGGGCCGCCCGTCGAGGCCCGGCGCTTCCTGCGTGCGCCGGGCCCCGACTTGTCTCGGCACGGGCGCATCGGCAACTCCGCCGGCTTCACGGGGAGTCGCACCACGTGTGCGTGACCGGGTCCCCCCGGGTGCGGCCGCACCGAGAGGTCTCGCCATGCGCCGTCCGCTCGTCGCCGGCGGGACGCCCTTCCCCGTCCTCGGGCTCTCTGCCCGCCGGATCCCACCTGCGTGCGCCAGGCCCCCGACGCGCCGGGGCCCTGGCGCACGCGGCGTGCGCCAGGGCCCCGGCGGTGTGCGGCTCCCGGAAGGTACGGGTCAGGTGATGGACTGCTGGAGCCCCGGCACGGTGAGGGTGCCTCCGAACTGCGCGGCCTGCTTCACCGTCACCTTGGTGAAGTACGCCTCGGGGATGTTGAGCGGCGGCGGGTGCTCCGGGTCGAAGGTGATCGGGATGAGCCCGAAGAGGTTCCCCTTCAGCTCCTCGGTGTACATGGTGACCTGACCGTCATCGATCGTCGAGGTCGATCCCTCGGCCGCCTGCACGTGGTACTTGGTGCCGTCGGCGCCCTCGACGATCTGGTGGAGGTCGCCGATCTCCAGGCCCTTGGCGGTGAACTTCAGCGCCTGCTTCGTCTTCCCGCCGGCCGTGCGGATGTTGACGACGCCCTCGTAGTCGAGGCCGTGCAGGGTCAGCGAGGTGGCCTCCAGCGTCCATGGGTCGTCGGGAACGGCCGCGGGCGTCTGCTCGTCCTCGCCCTCGTCCTTCTTCTCCTCGACGCACGGGAAGGGCTGCTTGCCGTTGGCGTCACGGCCGTTCTCGTCGAGCTCGGGGGCCTTCCCGCCGCCGGAGTCGCCGGCGTCGGCGTCCTCGCCCGCCTCGCTCTCGCCGTTCTCGCCTTCCTTGCCTTCCTTGCCGTTCTCCGAGCCGGTCTCGCCGTTCCCGGAGCCCTTCTCGTCGTCCTCGCCGGACTTCGCGGCCTTCTTCGCCTTGGCGACCGCCGCCTCGGCCTCGTCCAGCGCCTTCTCCGCCTTCTCCTTGGCGTCGTCCGCCTGCTTCTGGAGCTTCTTCAAGAGCGGGTCGGTCTCGGTGGGCGCCGACTCGTTTTCGGCCTCGCCGTCCTCGGCCGACTCATCGGACTCCGCCGCCTTCTCCTCCTTCGGCGTGAAGAGATCCTTGAGCTTCTCGCCGAGCCCCAGCGGGTCGAGCGGGTTCTTCGGCTTCTCCTCCTCGGGCGCTTCGCCCTCGTCGGTACCGGAGTCGGCGTCCTCGCCGTCCTCGCCCTGCTGCTTCTTCTTCTCGGCCGCGTACTTCTTGGCCGCCTTCTCGGCGCCCTCGACGGCCTTCGTGGCGCGCTCCTTGGCGTCCTCGGCGGCCTGCTCGACGGCCGTCGTCGCCTTCTCGCCCGCCTCAGCCGCGGAATCCCCGCCCTGCTCCAGGGCCTTGCCGGGGTCGTCGGCAGCCGAGCCCTTCTCGGTGGCCTTCTCGTCCTCCTGCCCCTTGTCGGGCATCGAGACGCAAGGGCCGTCCCTGAAGGGGTTCTTGGGGATCGGCTTCGCGTTGGCGAACTGGGGTGTGACGCCCATGCCCAGGAGGACCGTGGGCATCGCCGCCAGAGCTATCGCCTTGCCCGCCGGCATGTGCAGCCGGGTCAGCAGCGGCTTGCGCGGCAGAGCATGCCGGGGGCCGGTTCCGCCGCGGCCGGCGGGTGCGGATGCCGCACCTCCGCCTGCCTCCTCGTGCACCTCGTCACCCGGCACGGTGCCTCCCGTTCCCCATCGCGTCGGCCCCCGCGGCGGGGGCCACTCCAGAGACTGCTGTGCTCGTTCCGGGGCCCTCGGCGTCCGGGCCCTGTTGCGGTCGCTCGGCGCGGGACGCGCCCTCGGCTCCGTGGGCCTGCGCGGGGCGCGGGGCCGCCGTGGCGTCAGGGTCCTCGCCGCTCTCGCCCGTACCGGGCTGCTCCGGCGGCTGCGGCTTGCCCGGTGCCCAGGAGACGCCCAACGCGCCGCCTATCAGACCGAGAAGAAAACCGATCAGGAACGCGCCCACGTTCGAGACGACCAGCGAGACCAGCGACAGCAGGATCGCGGCGACGCCGGCGAAGACCCTGGAGTGCGGCTGGAACCACATGGTGAGGCCGAGGACGACCAGCAGCACGCCGATGATCAGCGAACCGGCCCCCGCCGTCGTCGACATACGGATCGTCAACGAGCCCAGTGTGAGGTTCTGGTAGGGGATGTACATGATCGGAATGCCGGCGAGCAGCGTCAGCAGCCCTCCCCAGAACGGGCGCTTGCCGCGCCAGTTCCGGAACGAACGGCGCTTCCGGCCGAATCCGGTCATCAGCCTCTGTCGCGTATCGGCGTCGCTCATGTCGTAGGGCTCCTTGAACTGGCGCAAAAACGTACTGGGTGGTGCAATGCCGGCCGCACGGGCGCGGGACGGAAACACGCCGAAGTCCTCGCGCCCGTACGGTCGTTCAGTGCGTCAGTAGCACTCGTGCTTGCCCTTCTTGACGGACATGTTGAGCCCGCTCAGCTTGAAGGTGCCGGCCGTGGTCGCCCACGCACGCTGCTTGACGTCGGTGAAGTGCACGCTGTCGGCCTGCTGCGAGAACGAGTCCGGCAGGTACTTGTCGCCCTTGTGCGGACCCGGGCCCTTCGTGCCCTTGTCGACCGAGACACCGATGTCGATGTTCTTGAACGTCGCATTGGTGCTCATCTGGTCGGCGTCGACGTAGAGCTTCTTCGCCTCGACCTTCGGGCTGCCCTTGGCACCCGCACCGAGGTTCATCGACACGTCGCCGAAGACCGGCACGGGAATGACGACCGACTGGCACAGGTTCCTGATCTGCGCCGAGTTCATGCCGACGACCGTGACGGGCTTCTGGCCCTTGGCCGTGCTGTCGATGGCGCCGTACTGAACGAAGCCGTTCGCGTCGAGCGACTCGGCAGTGAGCTTGAACTGCTGACCGGAGACGCTGAACGATGCCGCCAACGCGCCCTGCGAGAGCGCGACGCCGATGGCGGCGGTTGCGGCAACGCTGGGCACCATGACCACGGCGAACCGCTTCCATCTGGTCCCGCCACGAGCCTGGGACTCCATGACTTTCCTCCTTCTCGGACGTACATCTCCGGCCCGGGCACTGCCGAGCGGCAGTCGCTCCCGGCCTGGGATGGGAGAAGTGCTACGTCCTCGGGAAGGGGAACGCCGCCGTCGAAGACGTGTCTGCGTCAAGACGTCACGTCCGAGCTGTCGGCGATCACCCCCGAGCGACAACCACTGGCCACGCTCACGCGCAACCTGCTTTGTACGGACAGGCCCTGCCTGGGCAGAGACCCCCCTGTCCGGGAAGACCGGCGATGTTCCGGGCGCGCCGTGCAGCGCTCGCGCGGCGCTGATGCCGGTCTGCTCGGTGGGGACCCACAGCCGCGCAGCACCGAATGGATTGCCGGGCTGCGAGCGATGGACCGAGCTTGGCCGATCGTGGTGCATCTGAACGCTCCGCACAAGGGGGTTCGTTACTTACGAGTAACGCTCAGGTCACCGGAGTGGGAGTCTCTGGTGCAGACCGGGTACGCAGCGTCGCCGGAGAGTGGCGTGCGGAAGAGGGGTGAAAGGAGCAATACCGGACGAGAAGACGAAGATCCGTTACCGGACGTAACAGCGGCCGCGTTCGCCAAGTTTTGGCAAAACGCGGCCGCTGTTGTCGCTAAATCAATGAGTAGTGGCGGGGACGGAGCTGGTCAGCACGGCCGCCGACGAGCCCCGGTCGCCCACGGTCAGAACAACACCCGGGCGAGCGCCGCACGCGCTGCGACCACCCGCGGGTCCTCGGAGCCGATCACCTCGAAGAGCTCGAGCAGCCGCAGCCGCGCGCGCTCCCGCTCGTCCCCCGCGCTCCGCTGCACCGTCTCGACGAGCCGCGAGAAGGCGTCCTCGACGTGGCCGCCGGCCATGTCGAGGTCGGCCACGCGGAGTTGGGCCGCGACGTCGCGCGGGGCGTCGGCGGCCTCCTGGCGCACCTGGCGCGCGTCGAGCTGCTGCACACGGCCGAGCAGCTCGGCCATGGCGAGGCCGACCTTCGCCTCGGTGTTGTTGGGCTGATCGGCGAGCACGTTCTTGTACGCCTGGACGGCACCGCCCAAGTCGCCTGCGTCCAGGGCCTCTTGGGCCGCGGCGAGCACCGGGTCCTCGGGGGCTGCGGGTTCGGCGGCGGGCTCCTCGGCCTCCTCCGGGACGCCCTGGAGCCCGGTGATGCCGAACCGCTGCTCGGCGACCTGGACGAGTTGGTCGAAGGTCTGCCTGATCTGCTCGTCGCCCGCGGCCCCCTGGAAGAGGGGCAGTGCCTGGCCCGCGATGACGGCGAAGACCGCGGGGATGCCCTGGATGCCGAACTGCTGCATCAGCATCTGGTTCTTGTCGACATCGATCTTGGCGAGGAGGACGCGACCGGCGTACTCCTTCGTCACCCGCTCCAGCGCGGGCGAGAGCTGCTTGCACGGCTCGCACCACTCGGCCCAGAAGTCGATGACGACCGGCACCTCGGCCGAACGCTGGAGGACGTCGGCCTCGAAACCGGCCTCGTCCACATCGATCACCAGACCCGCCGGTGCGGGCGCTCCGCCCCCTTCGGCGGAGCGCGTACGCGCCTGCTCCGCCTTCTCCTTGGCCTCCCCGGCCGCCTTCACCGCGGCGAGGTCGACGACTCCGCTCATGGACATGTTGCGTGGCTGCATAAGACCAGTCTCCCCCTTCCGCGCGGGCGGTTGTGCACATGCGCCGGGTCCCCACCCGGCTCGTGGTTGTCGCAGCAGGAGTGACCGCCCGGAGGAGACCGGGCAGGGCAGGAACGCGAGACGCACTCGCACGGCCCTGCATTCCGCTACGCGTCGTAGCGTAACACCGTGCCGCCGAGGCGTGCAGCCCTCCGGGGACGAGGGGCGAACGCCGCCAACTCCCTTCCCTGACCAGGGAGAACCGGTTACCGGGGAGTACTCCGCACGCGTACCCGGCGGTATGGTGCGCACCATGACAGCCCCCTCCCGCCCGCGACGCGGCCGCCCCCGGAGCCCGGAGGCCGACCGCGCGATCCTCGACGCCACCCGGTCCGCGCTGGTGGAACTGGGCTGGAGAAAGGTGACGATGGGGCTCGTCGCCGAACGGGCCGGCGTGGCCAAGACCACCCTCTACCGGCGCTGGGCGAGCAAGAGCGAGCTGGTGGTGGACGCGGTCTCCGTGCTCTTCGACGAGCTCCACCTCCCCGACAGCGGCAGCCTCCGCACCGACATCGAGGACGTCGTGCTCGCCTTCGCCGAGCTGCTCCGCCGGCCGGAGGCGAAGTCGGCGCTGATGGCCGTGGTCGCCGAGGCGACGACGGAGCCCGTACTGCGCGCCAAGATCAAGGAGATCCTCGTCGGGCGGCAGAAGCGGCTCGTGGTGCTCGGACGCCAACGCGCCCAGGAACGGGGCGAGTTGCCCTCCGACCCGGGCGGTCCCGAGCAGGCCTCCCGCGCCATAGACCTCATCTTCGACGTGATAGCGGGCGCCGTCGTCCACCGCTCCCTGATCAGCACCGAGCCGATAGACCGCGAGTGGGCACAGCGCTTCACCAACCTGCTCCTCGGCGGCCTCCCCGCCACCTCCGAGTGATCCCGGGCCGCGGACCGCCGCGGCCGCGGCCCGGGTGGCTCAGAAGACGGGCGGCTCGGTGTAGACGCCCCACTCCTCCCGCAGCGCCCCGCAGATCTCCCCGAGCGTCGCCTCGGCACGCACAGCGGCGAGCATCGGCTCGATGAGGTTCGCCGAGCCCCGCGCCGCCTCGACCATCGCCGCGAGCGCGGCCGAGACGGCGGCGTCGTCCCGCTCGGCCTTGCGCTCGCCGAGCGCCTTCACCTGCTCCTGCTCGACCTCGTGCCCGACGCGGAGGATCTCCAACTCCCCCGTGACCGAACCCGTGTGGCAGTTGACGCCGACGACCTTCTTCTCCTCCTTCTCCAGCGCCTGCTGGTACCGGAAGGCGGACTCGGCGATCTCTCCGGTGAACCAGCCGTCGTCGATCCCGCGCAGGATGCCCGAGGTCATCGGCCCGACCGGGTGCTCGCCCGTCGGCACAGCACGCTCCGCACGCTCCAGTATCCGCGCGAAGACCTCCTCGGCCTGCTCCTCGATCCGGTCCGTGAGCTGCTCGACGTACCACGAACCCCCCAGCGGGTCCGCGACGTTGGTGACCCCCGTCTCCTCCATCAACACCTGCTGGGTACGGAGCGCGATCTCCGCCGCCTGCTCGCTGGGGAGGGCGAGCGTCTCGTCGAGCGCGTTGGTGTGCAGCGAGTTGGTGCCGCCGAGGACGGCGGAGAGGGCTTCGAGCGCGGTGCGCACCACGTTGTTGTACGGCTGCTGCGCGGTGAGCGAGACCCCTGCGGTCTGCGTGTGGAACCGCAGCCACTGCGCCCGCGCCGTCTTCGCGCCGTAGACGTCGCGCATCCACCGGGCCCAGATCCGGCGCGCCGCGCGGAACTTGGCGATCTCCTCGAAGAAGTCGAGGTGCGCGTCGAAGAAGAACGAGAGGCCCGGTGCGAAGGTGTCGACGTCGAGGCCGCGGGAGAGCCCGAGCTCGACGTAGCCGAAGCCGTCGGCGAGGGTGTAGGCGAGCTCCTGCGCGGCCGTGGAGCCGGCCTCCCTGATGTGGTAGCCCGAGACGGAGAGCGGCTTGTACGCCGGTACGTCGCGGGTGCAGTACTCCATGAGGTCGCCGATGAGGCGCAGATGGGGTTCTGGCTTGAAGAGCCACTCCTTCTGCGCGATGTACTCCTTGAAGATGTCGGTCTGGAGCGTGCCGTTGAGCGCCCCCGTGTCGACGCCCTGCCGCTCGGCCGCGACGAGGTACATGCAGAAGACCGGGACGGCGGGCCCGGAGATCGTCATCGATGTGGTGACGCCGTCGAGCGGGATGCCGCGGAAGAGCACCTCCATGTCCGCGGCCGAGTCGATCGCGACGCCGCAGTGGCCGACCTCGCCGAGGGAGCGGGGGTCGTCCGAGTCGCGGCCCATGAGCGTCGGCATGTCGAAGGCGACGGAGAGCCCGCCGCCGCCGGCGTCGAGGATCATGCGGTAGCGCTCGTTGGTCTGTTCGGCGTTGCCGAAGCCGGCGAACTGGCGGATGGTCCAGGTGCGTCCGCGGTACCCGGTGGGGTGCAGACCGCGCGTGAACGGATACTCGCCCGGCCAGCCGATCCGCTCGAACCCCTCGTAGGTGTCCGTGGGTCGGGGGCCGTACACCGGCTCCACGGGGTCGCCGCTGAGCGTGGTGAAATCCGCGTCCCGCCGGTGGGCGGCGTCGTAGCGCGCCTGCCAGCGGTCGCGGCCCTGTGCGATGGCTTCAACATCCATGCGGCCAATTTAATTGGACGTCCTACTATCCGTCTACGGGAGCAGGTCAGCCCGGTACTCGGCTGTCCCGGACCGGCTCCAGGAGGAGGACGAGCGTCCCGGACTCCGGCCCGGGCCGGGGGAGTTCAGGCCCTGACCGGGTCCTGCTTCGCGTCGGCGAGGAGCGGCTCGACTTCGGCGCGCACCCGGCGCTCGACGAAGAAGGCGGCCGTCGGAATCGTGCCGGCGACGAGGACCCAGAGCAGCTTGCCGAACGACCAGCGCGCCTTCTGCCCGAGATCGAAGGCGAAGCCGAGGTAGACGATGTAGAGCAGGCCGTGCGCCTGCGAGACGACGAACGTGACGTCCTCGCCCACGCCGAAGCCGTACTTGAAGATCATGCAGGCGCAGAGCACCAGCAGCATCACGGCGGTGACGTAGGCCATCACCCGGTAGCGGGTCAGCACGGTCCTCTTCATGGGGACGAGCCTAAGCGGTCCGCTCCGTGCACTCTCCGGCGGGTATGCACGGAAGGCTCCGCGTCAGTCCTCCTGGAAGTCGTCCGCCGCTATCCGCAGCGGGCGCAGCATCTCGAAGATCTGGCGGCACTCCTCGGAGTCGTAGACGCCGAGGCCGAAGTCGATCGCCATCAGCTCCCGCGTCGTCGCCTCGCAGACCTCCCGGCCCTTGTCCGTGATGGAGGCGAGGGTGCCGCGGCCGTCGTTGGGGTTCGGACGCTTGGCGACGAGCCCGGCCGACCGGAGGCGGTCGATCGTGTTGGTGACCGAGGTGGGATGCACCATCAGCCGCTCGCCGATCTTGGACATCGGCAGCTCGCCCTCGCGGGAGAAGGTGAGGAGCACCAGCGCCTCGTACCGCGCGAAGGTGAGCCCGTAGGGCTTGACGACGGCGTCCACCTCGGCGAGCAGGATCTGCTGGGCACGCATGACGGAGGTGATCGCGGCCATCGACGGCACGGAGCCCCAGTGCTGCTTCCAGTGCTCGTCGGCGCGGGCGATGGGATCGAACGTCAGGCTCAGCGGCTTCGACACGTGGCCGACCCTACCGGCCGCCCACATGGCGGTTGTAGCGGTCTCACGCAACGGGCGGACGCAGCGGTAGGACGCGTGGCGGAGGGGCCCCTCCGCCACGCGTCCCGGTACGGCTGCTCAGCGCTCGCCGAGGAGGCGGTCCACCTTCTCGACCTTCTCGTCGAGGCCGTTGGTGACGCCCGGACGGATGTCCGCCTTGAGCGTCACGGACACCCGGGGAGCACGTGCCTCGACGGCGGCCGTCGCCCTGCGGACCACGTCCATGCAGGCATCCCAGTCGCCCTCGACGGAGGTGAACATCGCGTCGGTGCGGTGCGGGAGCCCGGACTCGCGGACGACGCGCACGGCGTCCGCGACGTACTCCCCCACGTCCTCACCGACGCCCAGCGGCGTGATGGAGAATGCGACGATCATGAGTCCACGCTACTGGGAACGCTCGTCTGCTCCTTGCGGGCGCGGGCGGCGATGACCCCGGCCTCCTCCTCCCGACGCAGCATCCGGTCGGCGAAGAACCCGCCCGTCGGCAGGACGGAGAGGACGAAGTAGAGAGCCGCCTTCGAGAAGGGCCACTTGATCCTGTTCCAGGCGTCCGCCCAGAAGAGGACGTAGAGGATGAAGAGGATCCCGTGGATCGCGCCCATCACGGGCACGGCGTTGAAGTCGGTGGTCCGCTTCAGGACGGAGCAGACCAGCAGGAGGAGGAAGGAGACCGCCTCGGGAGCCGAGGTGAGGCGGAGTCGGCGGAGGGAGGAGACGGCCTTGGGCGGCAGCCCGCTCGGAGTTTCCAGTATGGCCACGGCTGGGTCCTTGTTTGTGAAGGGATGCACAAGCGTCTTCCATTGTGGCAGCAGTCCCGGCGATCCACGCCGCCGGGTAAGTTCGCGGCGTGACTGACTTCCGACTGCACGGCAGCAAGGTGCTCGCCGTCTCATTGGGCGGGGACGCCGTCAAGGCGAAGAACGGGTCGATGGTCGCTTACGAAGGGCGGATGGCCTTCAAGAAGTTGACCGGAGGCGGGGAAGGGCTCCGCGGGATGGTGAGCCGAAGACTCACAGGGGAGCAGATGACGGTGATGGAGGTGAAGGGAGAGGGCGTCTGCTACTTCGCCGACGAGGCGAGGGACATCAACCTGGTGCGGCTCGGCGGTGAGAAGCTGCACGTCGAGGCGAGCAACCTGCTCTGCACCGACTCGGGGCTGCGCACGGGCACCACGTTCACGGGGCTGCGCGGCGCCTCGCAGGGCAACGGCCTCTTCACGACGACGGTGGAGGGGACGGGCCGGGCGGCACTGCTCTCGACCGGACCCGCCGTGCTGCTGCGCGTCTCGCAGGGCACACCGCTCCAGGTCGATCCGGGAGCGTACGTCGGGCACCAGGGGGAGTTGCGGCAGAGCTTCCAGTCGGGCGTCAACTTCCGCACCGTGCTGGGCGAGGGATCCGGCGAGTCCTTCCAGATCCGGTTCGAGGGAGAGGGCCTGGTGTACGTGCAGCCGAGCGAGCGCGCGACGGTCGGGGGCGATCTGTGATGCCGTTCAAGGAGCTCAGCGCCAAACTCGTGGAGGCGCAACTCGTCCCGGGGCAGCGGATGTTCAGTCAGCGGGGCGCGATGGTGGCCTACAAGGGCGAGGTCAGCTTCACGCCCAACATCCAGGGCGGACAGGGCGGCTTCGGTTCCATGATCGGGCGACGGGTCGCGGGCGAGGCGACGCCGCTGATGACGGTCGAGGGCCGCGGCACGGTGATGTTCGGGCACGGCGGCCACCACGTCGAGGTGATCGAGCTCGACGGGGAGACCCTCTGCGTCGAGGCCGACCGGCTCCTCGCTTTCGACGGCAGCCTCCAACAGGGGACGATGTTCCTCGGCAAGGAGGGCGGCGTCATGGGCATGGTCCGCGGCCAGATGACTGGCCAGGGCCTCTTCACCACCACGCTCCAGGGCAAGGGCGGCGCCGCGGTGATGGCGCACGGCGGCATCATCCGGCTGCCGATCACGCCGGACCACCCGGTCCACGTCGATCCGCAGGCGTACGTCGCGCACCACGGCGACGTACGCAACCGGCTCTCCAGCGCACTGAGTTGGCGCGACATGGTTGGGCGCGGCTCGGGTGAGGCGTTCCAGCTCGAGCTCTCGGGGAACGGCGCCGTTTTCGTGCAGGCAAGCGAGGAGAAGCTGTGAGGGACCAGGCAGAGCCGCTGGACTTCCGTACCCTGCCGGCGGACGACAACGTCAACGACTACGCCTTCTGCGTCGCCCTCGACGGGCGGTGGTTCCTGCAGAAGGGCAAGATGATCGCCTACTACGGGCAGATCGAGTTCCACGGCGTCGGCCACGGCCCGCTCGACGCGCTGATCGCCTCCAGCTTCCACTCCCCGCTCCACGCGGCGGACTGGGTCGTCGCCGAGGGCAGCGGCAAGATGCTCCTCGCCGACCGCGCCTTCGACGTCAACTCCTACGACCTCACCGACGGCAACCTCACCGTGCGCTCGGGGAACCTGCTCGCCTTCGAGCCCTCGCTCTCGCTGAAGCAGTCGATCATTCCGGGGTTCCTGACGCTGGTGGGCACGGGGAAGTTCGTCGCCGCCTCCAACGGCGAGGTGCACTTCGTCGAGCCACCGGTGCGCGTGGACCCGCAGGCGCTGGTGGGGTGGGCGGACTGCCCCTCGCCCTGCCACCACTACGACCACGCCTACCTGCGCGGATTCCTCGGCGGCGTACGGTCGTTGACGGGGATCGGCGGCGCCTCGGGCGAGGAGCACCAATTCGAGTTCACGGGTGAGGGAACGGTGCTCGTCCAGTCGACGGAGACGATGCTCGCCGACCGCGAGACCGGCAACGTGCCCGGCCAGGCCGGCGTACCGGGCGGGCAGCAGGGGCAGGCGGGCCCCGGCTTCCAGCGCTCGTACGGCTGAGGACGGGGGCCCGGGCGAGGTCGCTCGGGTCCTCATCTTCCGCCCGCCACCGTCAACTTCGGTGAACGCAGCGCGCGCGGTGCCGGCCCGGCTCGGTAAGGTCTCCGGCATGGAGACGGAGAACGGCACGGCCTGGCTGTCCGAAGAGGAGCAGCGGACCTGGCGCACCCATCTGGAGGTGAGCCGCCTGCTGACCTACCAACTCGAACGCGACCTCCAGCCGTTCGGGCTGACGATGAACGACTACGAGATCCTCGTCAATCTCTCGGAGTCCGAGGACCGCAGGATGCGCATGAGCGACCTCGCCGCGGCCACCCTCCAGTCGAAGAGCCGGCTCTCGCACCAGGTCACGCGGATGGAGAAGGCCGGCCTCGTGCACCGGGAGAGCTGCGAGTCGGACCGGCGCGGCCTCTTCGCCGTCCTCACCGAGTCGGGGTGGGAGACCATGCGCAAGGTCGCACCGCACCATGTCGACTCCGTGCGGCGGCACTTCATCGACCTGCTGCCCGCCGAGCGGCTCGCCGCGCTCCGCGAGACGTTGGAGCCGGTCGCCGAGGAGCTGCGGGAGCGGCGCGGGCGGGTGTGAGCCTCAAACCTCCTCGGTGCGGGGCCCGTTGAGGTGCGCCAGGACCCGGTCGGCCGCGTCGAGGTACTCCTCGCGCACGATGTAGCGGGTGATGCCCCAGCGGCGGGCGTGCACCGCGGTCGCCGCGGCGATCTCGTCCACCGTGCCGAGCCAGACGTACGGCGAGGCGAGGATCTCCGCGGCCGTGGCGCCGATCCGGTCGCCGAGGTCGTGCGCGGCGCGCTCGGCGTCGTCGGTCACCTCGGCGTGCTGCACGAGCGCCTCGCGCTCGGGCGGCGTCTCGCGCCCCGCGGCCGCCTCCTCGACGAGCGCGGCCTGCCGGTCGATCTGCGCGCCGCTCCAGCGCACCTCGTGGTCGTACCCGTCCGCGAGCGTGCGGCCGAGGCCGGTGAGCGCCACGATGTCGGCGTGCTCCCCCGCCCAGCGCAGGAGCGCGGCGTTGCCGCCGCCGACGGCGAGGGGGATCGGGCGCTGCACCGGCTCCGGCATCGGCATACGTGCCCCGACCGCCTCCAGCTCCGGGCCGTACGCGGTGACTTCGCCACCGTCGAGCAGGGTGCGGCAGGCTTCGGCGACGGCGATGAGCCGGCGTACGCGCGCGGCGGCCCCCGGCCGTTCGCGGCCGAGCATCCGCCACTCGGCCGGGGTGTGTCCGGCGCCGAGGCCGAGGCGTGCGCGTCCCCCTGAGACGACGTCGAGCGTGGCCACGTCGGAGGCGAGGAGGAGCGGTTCGCGGACGCCGGCCTGCGCGACGTTGGTCCCGAGCGCGATCCGCTCCGTCACGGGAGCGGCGGCCGCGAGGGCGACGAAAGGGGAGGCGGCGGCGCCCGGGTGGTCGGCGGCGAGGAGCGCCGCGTAGCCGGTGGCCTCGACGCGTCGGGCGAGGGCCGTCCAGGAGGCGGCGTCGCGGGGCTTTGCCTGTACGGCGAGGGTGGGCATGCTCGGAGCGTAGAGGCGCACCCGGTGGCGCAGGGGCTGTTCCGCCGCGGGTGAACGGCGGCTAGCCGACGGGAGGCCGGCCGCCCTCGGCCGTCGGCACGCGGAGCACGAAGCTTGCCCCGCCCGCGGGTGACTGTCCCACCGTGAGCGTCCCGCCGTGCCGTTCGGCCACGTCGCGCGCGATGGCGAGGCCGAGTCCCGCGCCGCCCTCGTCGCGGCTGCGCGCGTCGTCGAGGCGGACGAACCGCTCGAAGATCCGCCGGCGTTCGGCCTCCGGCACGCCGGGCCCGTCGTCCTCCACGGCGAGTTCGAGGCGGCCGGGGCTCTCGCGGCGCATGCGGACGCGCACCTCGCTCCGTGCGTGGCGCTCGGCGTTGTCGAGCAGGTTGCGCAGGACGCGTCCGAACTGGCCGCGCGAGCCCGCGACTTCGTCGGGGACCAGGGACTCGGCGCGGGGCGCGACGCGGTGGCCCGCGCGCTGCGAGAGCTCCTCGCGGACGAGTTCGGCCGGCGAGAACCGGCCGTGCTGCGGGCGCTCGCCCGCGTCGAGCCTGGCGAGGAGCAGGAGGTCGGCGGCGAGCTGCTGGAGGCGGACCGTGTCGGTCACCGCGCCCGGCAGGTCGAGGAGTTCGGGGTGCGCCTCGGCGACCTCCAACTGGGTGCGGAGGGAGGCGATCGGGCTGCGCAGCTCGTGCGAGGCGTCGGCGACGAAGCGGCGCTGGCGCTCCGTCGAGGTCTCCAGCGCGGCGAGGGTCTCGTTGGTGGTGTGTGCGAGGCGGGCGATCTCGTCGCGGGAGTCGGGCACGGGGACGCGGCGTCCCAGGTCGGCGCTGGCGGTGATCGTCCCCATCTCCCTGCGGATGCCCTCGACGGGGCGCAGCGCACGCCGGACGACGAGCCACGTCACCCCGGCCACCACGACGAGCAGCACGGGCAGGCCGACGAGCATCGCGCGGGTGACGGTGGCGACGGCCTCCTCCTGGTCGCGGAGGGAAGCGCCGGCGTAGACGGTCACCGGGGTGCCGTCCGCCGTCGTCGTGCGCACGGCGACGACGCCGAAGTCCTGCTCGCCCACGGCGTCTTCGGCGCGCGTCGGCTCGCCGTCGTCGTCCACGGGGAAGGTGACGGTCTCCTCCTCGCTCCCGCTGTCGGCGTCGGGTTCGGCGGAACGGTCGTCCTCGTCGTCGGGATCGTCGTCCTCGTCGTCGCGGTCCTGCGAGGCACGTTCGGGACGGTGGAAGTCGGCGAAGGGTGCCTCGCCCTCCAGGTGGTCCGAGGCGCCGAGGACCCGGCCGTCGGCGTCGACGACCTGTATCGGGTCGTCGTCGAGCGCGTCGAGGCCGTGCACGTCGCCGGTGGCCGCCGCGGAGGTCTGCGCGGCGACCTCGCGGGCCTGGGCCTCCGCGGCGAGTGCGGCGTTGTCGGCGAGCCCGGAGCGGAGCACCGAGACCACGAGGAGCCCTACGGCGACGAGAGCGGCCGCGACCACGGCCGTCGCACCGAGCGCGGCACGCAGCCGCACGGAGCCGCTACGCATGCGCGTCCCCTTCGGTGAGCCGGTATCCGGCCCCGCGCACCGTCGTGATCCAGTCGGCGCCGAGCTTCCGTCGCAGCGCGCTGACGTAGACCTCGACGATGTTCACGTCGCCCTGGTAGGCGAAGTCCCAGACGTGCTCCAGGATCTCGCCCTTCGAGACCACCTCCCCCGCCCGCATCGCGAGGTACTCGAGGACCGCGAACTCCTTAGCCGTCAGCTCCGGTCGGCTCTCGCCCACCGTCACGCGCCGTCTGGCGGGGTCGAGCGTGAGGCGGCCGAGGCGGAGCAGGGCGTCGCCGCGGCCGGCGCGGCGGCGGAGGAGGGCGCGGATGCGGGCGAGGAGGACGACGTAGGAAAACGGCTTGGTGAGGTAGTCGTCGGCGCCGGTGTCGAGGCCCTCGGCCTCGTCGTACTCGCCGTCCTTCGCCGTGAGCATGAGGATCGGCGTCTCGTCGCCGGCGGCGCGGAGCTCGGCGCAGACGCGGTAGCCGTTGAGGCCGGGGAGCATCAGGTCGAGGACGACGAGGTCGTAGCCGCCTTCGCGCGCGAGGTGGAGTCCTTCGATTCCGTCGTGCGCGAGGTCGACGGCGAAGCCCTCGGCGCGGAGCCCCTTGGCGAGGGACTGCGCGAGACGCCGTTCGTCCTCCACGATCAGCAGGCGCATCCGTACACCTTGCCAGAGCGCGCCTGAAGCGCTCTTCAGCTCGCTTCAGGTCCCCTTCAGCATCCTCGTCGCACGGTGGTCCCCTGACTCGGTCCGATCCCGACGGAGGGAAACCATGCAGCTCAAGCGATTCACCCGGCGCAACACCGTGCTCGCGGGCGTCGCGGCGGCCGTCCTGGTCGGCGGCGGTGCCTCGGCCGTCGCGTTCAGCGGCGGCTCGTCGGACGGCGGCTCCTCGGACGGCGGCTCCTCGGACGGCGGCTCCTCGGCGCAGGCGACCGCGGGCTCGCAGCGCGCTCAGGCAGGCGCGTCCTCGCTCGACCGCGAGGACAGGGGCGACGTCCGGATCTCCGCGACCGGCGCCGTCGACCGCGTGCTGAAGGCGGTTCCGGGCGACGTCACCGAGCTGGAGCTCGACCACGACGACGGCCGGTACGTCTGGGAGGCCGACGTGCTCGGGAAGGGCGGTGGCTGGCACGAGGTGACGCTCGACGCCGACTCCGGCAGGCTCCTCGAGAAGCACAAGGAGCGCGCGGACGACGCGGAGGAGCGCGCCGCGCACCGCGCGAAGGCGAAGCACACCTCCGCCGCCTTCGACGGCGGCCACGTCGACGCGCGGGACGCGCTCTCCACGGCCGAGAAGTACGGCACCGCGACCGAACTCGACCTGGAGCGCGTCGAGTCCGGCCGGGGCGGCGCCGTCTGGGAGATCGAGACGGCCGACGGCTCGGGCGTGGAGCGGACGGTCCTGGTGGGCCTCGACGACGGCAAGGTCAAGGGCGTGGAGACGGAACAGAAGGCGGACGGCGACGAGGACGACGACTGAGGCGTACGCCCCTGCGATCCGCGGAACCTCGCGCACCACCGGCCCGGGCCAGGCGCCCGGGCCGGTTCGCGTGCCGGTGCGGCGGAAGTACGGCCGCACCGGGCGCGCTTGACGAGGGCGCCCCTCAGCCCGCCTCGGTCAGCTCGGCGAGGAGTTCGTCCGCCGCCCCGTAGGGGTCGAGGGTGCCGCCGAGGACGCGTCCGGCGAGGGCGTCCAGCCGTGCGCCGCCGCGCAATTCACCGATCCGCTCGCGGAGGGCCGTCACCGCGATCGTCTCGATCTCGCGGGCGGCCCGGCGGGCGCGGCGCTCGGTGAGCACCCCGTGCTCCTCCATCCAGCCGCGGTGCTTCTCCACGGCCGCCACCACCTCGTCGACGCCCACACCCTCGGCGGCGACGGTCTTCACCACCGGCTGCCGCCAGTCCCCGGGGGCGCGCGCCTCGCCGAGGCCGAGCATGTGGTTGAGCTCCCGGGCCGTCGCGTCGGCGCCTTCCCTGTCCGCCTTGTTGACGACGAAGACGTCGCCGATCTCCAGGATGCCGGCCTTCGCCGCCTGGATGCCGTCGCCCATGCCGGGTGCGAGGAGCACGACGGCGGTGTCGGCCTGCGCCGCGATGTCCACCTCCGACTGCCCGACGCCGACGGTCTCCACGAGCACCACGTCGCAGCCGGCGGCGTCGAGCACCCTGATCGCCTGCGGCGCGGACCAGGAGAGGCCGCCGAGGTGGCCGCGGGTCGCCATGGAGCGGATGTAGACGCCGGAGTCGGAGGCGTGCTCGCTCATGCGGACGCGGTCGCCGAGGAGGGCTCCGCCGGAGAAGGGCGAGGAGGGGTCTATCGCGAGGACGCCCACCCTCCTGCCGGTCCGCCGGTAGGCGCTGACCAGTGCGGAGGTCGAGGTCGACTTCCCCACACCGGGCGCCCCCGTGACGCCGACGACCTGCGCCCCGCCGCAGTGCGGCGCCAACTCGGCCATCACCGCCCGCAGTTCGGGCGCCGCCCCCTCGACGAGGGAGATCAGCCTCGCCACCGCGCGCGGCCTCCCCTCGCGCGCCTGGGCGACGAGACCGGGTACGTCCACTCGGGCCGCCATCGCGTGCTCCGCTCCTCGTAAGTACGTCTGGACACGCCGGAGGTCACCGGCGGAAACGAGCGCGGGAGGCGTGCGCCTCCCGCGCCGACTGGCGGGTCGCGCCCGTCACCTGCCCGGCACGCGCAGCAGCAGTGCGTCGCCCTGCCCGCCGCCGCCGCAGAGCGCCGCGGCACCCGTGCCGCCGCCGCGCCGCCTCAGCTCCAGCGCGAGGTGGAGTGCGATACGCGCCCCGGACATCCCGATCGGGTGACCCAGCGCGATGGCGCCTCCGTTGACGTTCACCTTTTCGGTGTCGACGCCGAGGTCCTTCGTCGACTGCACGGCGACGGCCGCGAACGCCTCGTTGATCTCGATCAGATCGAGGTCCCCGACGGCGAGCCCGTCCTTCTTCAGGGCGTGCTCCACGGCGCTGGACGGCTGCGACTGGAGCGAGTTGTCGGGCCCCGCGACGTTGCCGTGCGCGCCGATCTCGGCGATCCACTCGAGGCCGAGCTCCTCCGCCTTCGCCCGACTCATCACGACGACCGCCGCGGCACCGTCGGAGATCTGCGAGGAGGAACCGGCCGTGATCGTGCCGTCCTTGGCGAAGGCCGGGCGCAGCCTGCCGAGGGATTCCTCCGTGGTCTCCGCGCGGATCCCCTCGTCCTGCGAGAAGACGACCGGGTCGCCCTTCCGCTGCGGGATCTCCACCGGCGTGATCTCCGCCTCGAAGAGACCGCCCTGCTGCGCCGCCGCGGCCCGCTGGTGGGAGGCGGCGGCGACGGCGTCCTGCTCGGCGCGGCCGATGCCGAGCCGGGTGTTGTGCCTCTCGGTCGACTCGCCCATGGCGACGTTCTCGAAGGAGTCGGTGAGCCCGTCGTGCGCCATCGAGTCGAGCACCTCGAGGGAGCCGTACTTGTACCCCGCGCGCGACTTCGGCAGCAGGTGCGGCGCGTTGGTCATCGACTCCTGGCCGCCCGCCACGACGACGTCGAACTCGCCCGCGCGCACGAGCTGGTCGGCGAGGGCGATCGCGTCGAGCCCGGAGAGGCAGACCTTGTTGACGGTGAGCGCGGGGACGTTCATCGGGACGCCGGCGTGCACGGCGGCCTGCCGCGCCGGGATCTGGCCGGCACCGGCCGTGAGGACCTGACCCATGATCACGTACTCGACCTGGTCGCCGCCGATGCCGGCCCTGTCGAGCGCCGCCTTGATCGCGAAGCCGCCCAACTCGGAACCGGAGAAGGGCTTCAGGGACCCGAGCAGCCGCCCCATGGGGGTGCGGGCGCCGGCGACGATCACTGAGGTGGTGCGGGAGGTGCGAGTCATGGTGTTCCCTTCCGGCCGGGAAGTGAAGTCGGGGCGCGGCCGGGTGCCCGGCCGCCTCCGGCCCGGCCCACACGGTCCCGGGCACGCGCCCGCACGAGGGTTGGCGCCAATGTACTGAGCAGTATGCTTCCCGGTCACCCCGCGTACGGTGTGACCGTGCGCACGTTGCGTAACCACGGCGCAAGCGCTGCACTGTCCCCATGCTGACGCGTATCGACCACATCGGGATCGCCTGCTTCGACGTCGAGGAGACCGCCGGGTTCTACGCCCGCACCTACGGCTTCGAGGTCGCCCACACCGAGGTCAACGAGGAGCAGGGGGTCAGGGAGGCCATGCTCAGGGTCAACGGCACCGACGACGGCGGCGCCACCTGGCTCCAGCTCCTGGAGCCGGTGCGGGAGGACTCGGCCGTCGGGAAGTGGCTCGCCAAGAACGGCGAGGGCGTCCACCACATCGCCTTCGGCACCGCCGACGTCGACGCGGACTCCGAGGAGATCGGGGAGAAGGGCGTCCGCGTCCTCTACGACGAGCCGAGGCGCGGCTCGATGGATTCCCGTATCACCTTCCTCCACCCCAAGGACTGCCACGGCGTTCTCACCGAACTCGTCACCGCTGCAGGGTCGTCGAGCCGGGCGGACCACTGACGTCCGCTTCTCGGCCCGGTAGAGTGACACTTCGGCCGGGGCGGAATCGCTGCGCTTGCGGTGGGGTCCCCGGCTGGGGGCTCGGTCCACGTTCCGCCGACGATCTGACACCATTTCCGGGAGGACCTCCTCCACCGGACGGGACAGCGCCCGAGGGCACTGCCGCTCCGCCCGGACGGACCCGGTACCACCGGGCCGGCAAGCGGAGGGGGTTCGACCGAGATGCCCGGATCACCTCCACGACGACCAGGGGACGGATGGGACCGCGCAGTGCGGGGCTACGACCGCTACGAGGCTGACGACCAGCTCTCGCAGTTCGAGGCCGAGATGGATCGGCTGAAGAAGGAACGCGAGAAGGCCGTCGACCACGCCGACGACCTCGGCTACCAGGTCGAAGTGCTGCGTGCCAAGTTGCACGAGGCGCGACGCACCCTTGCCACGCGCCCGGCGAGCTACGACAACCTCGCGCAGCAGGCGGAGCAGATGCTCCGCAACGCCCAACTCCAGGCCGACCAGATGCGCGGGGACGCGGAGCGCGAACTCCGCGACGTACGCGCGCAGAACCAGCGGGTGCGCCAGGAGCAGGCGGAGCAGCAGGCACGCCTCCAGTCCGAGCTGCACGCCGAGGCCGTACGCCGCCGTCAGCAACTCGACCAGGAACTCGCCGAGCGCCGCACCACCGTCGAGAACCACGTCAACGAGAACGTCGCCTGGGCCGAGCAGGTCCGCACCCGCACCGAGGAGCAGGCGCGGCGCCTCATGGAGGAGACCCGCACCGAGGCCGAACGCACCCTCGCGCAGGCGCGCGCCGAGGCGCAGCGCCTCGCCGACGAGTCGCGCAGCCGCGTCGGTGCCGAGTCCGAGGAGGCGCGCACCGAGGCGGACGCCGTACTCCGCCGGGCACGCGCCGAGGCCGAGCGCCTGGTCAACGCGGCCTCCGCGCAGGCGCAGGAGGCCAGCGACCACGCGGAGCAGGTCCGCGCCACCAGCGCGCAGGCGGCCGAGACCGGCCGGCGCGAGGCCGCCGAACTCCAGCGCGCCGCCGAGGAGCGGATGCGGAAGGCCGAGGAGGAGGCGCAGCAGCTCCGCGAGGAGGCCGAGCGCCTGCGCGCCGAGGCCGAGGAGACGGCGGAGAAGCGCCTCGCGGACGCCGAGTCGGAGAACGAGCAGCGCACCCGCACCGCGAAGGCCGAGGTCGCCCGCCTCGTCGGCGAGGGCACGAAGGAGGCCGAGGCGCTCAGGTCCGAGGCCGAGCAGCTCAAGGAAGAGGCGAAGGCCGAGGCGGAGCGGCTCGTCGCGGAGGCGAAGGAGCAGGCCCGCACGACGACGGCCGAGGAGTCGGCGAACCAGCTCGCCGAGGCGGCACGCACCGCGGACGAGGTCCTCACCAAGGCGGCCGAGGAGGCGAAGGCGACCACCAAGGCCGCGGCGGAGGAGGCCGAACGGCTCCGCAAGGAGGCCGAGGAGGAGGCCGACCGCCTCCGTTCCGAGGCGCACGACACCGCGGAAGAGCTCAAGGGCTCGGCGCAGAACGACACCAAGGAGTACCGCGCCAAGACCGTCGCCCTCCAGGAGGAGGCGCGGATGCTGCGGAGCGAGGCCGAGCAGCTGCGCACCAGGGCGGTCGAAGAGGGCGAGCGCATCCGCAGCGAGGCCCGCAGGGAGGCCGTCCAGCAGATCGAGGAGGCGGCGACCCGCGCCGAGGAGCTCCTCGCCAAGGCGAAGGCCGACGCGGAGGAGACGCGCACCGACGCGACGAGCGAGAGCGAACGCGTCCGCACCGAGGCGATCGAGCGCGCCACCTCGCTGCGCAACCAGGCCGACGAGGCCCTGGAGCGGGCGCGGACCGAGTCGGAGGAGCTGCGCACCCAGGCCGAGCAGCAGGCCGAGGAGACCCGCGCCGAGGCGGACGAAGCCGCGCGCCGCGTCCGCGAGGAGGCGGAGGAGGCGGCCTCGGAACGCAGGGCGGAGATGGCAGCGGAGGCCGAGCGGCTGCGTGCCGAGGGAGAGCGCCAGGTCGCGGAGGCCGAAGAGGCGCTCGCCGACGCACGGGCCGAGGCCGAACGGCTCCGCGAGGAGGCGAAGAGCGAGGGCGAGCGGCTCCGCAGCGAGGCGGCGGAGCGCGCCCGCACCGTGCAGCAGCAGGCCGAGGAGGAGGCCGAACGGCTCCGCGAGGAGGCGGCGTCGGAGGCTTCGCAGAGCAGGGCCGAGGGCGAGGCGTACGCGGTGCAGCTGCGTACCGAGGCCGAGACGGAGGCCGAACGCCTCCGCGCCGAGGCGCAGGAGACCGCGGACCGGGTGCGGGCCGAGGCGGACGCGGCGGCCGAGCGGCGGGGCACCGAGGCGGCCGAGGTTCTCGCCGCCGCCCGCGAGGAGGCGGCAAGGCTGCGCGCCGAGGCGGACGAACTCCTCGCCACCGCGCGGGAGGAGGCGCACCAGGAGCGCACCTCGGCGCGGGAGCAGTCCGAGGAGCTGCTGGCGCAGGCGCGGACGCGGGTCGAGGAGGCGCAGGCCGAGGCGGAGCGCACGGTGGCGGACGCGGAGCGGCGCTCGGCCGAACTCGTCGCGGCGGCCGAGGAGACGGCGCAGCAGGTGCGCGACTCCGTCGCCGGTCTCCACGAGGAGGCGGAGACGCAGATCGCCGAGGCACGCGCCGCGGCGGAGGCCGAGGCCCGCGCCCTGCGCTCCGAGGCCGAGCAGGCGGCCGAGACGCTGCGCCGGGAGGCGAACGAGGAGGCGGAGACGGCCAAGTCCCTCGCGGAGACGACCGTTTCGGAGGCGTCGGCCGAGTCCGACCGCCTCCGCGCCGAGGCGGAGCAGGCGCTCGACGACGCCCGCACGGAGGCGTCACGCAAGCGCAGCGAGGCGGCGGAGCAGGCCGACGAACTCGTCACCCGCGCGCAGGAGGACGCCCGCGCGGCGCAGGCCGCCGCCGAGGAGCAGGCCGACTCGATGGTCACCGCGGCGCGTACGGAGGCCGAACGGCTCGTCGCCGAGGCGCGGGCCGAGGGCCGCGAGGCCGTGGAGAAGGCCAGGTCCGACGCGAACACGATGCTGGAGGAGGCGCGGAACGACGCCAACGCCATAAGGACCCGCGCCGAGGAGCTGCGCTCCCGGATCGAGGGCGAGGTCGAGGAGCTCCACGAGCGCGCACGCCGGGAGTCGGCGGAGGCGATGCAGTCGGCGGGCGAGCGGTGCGACAAGCTCGTCAAGGCTGCTGAGGAGCAACTCGCCGAGGCGCGCGAGGAGTCGGAGCGGCTGGTGTCGGAGGCCGAGGCCGAGGCGGGCAAGGTGCGCATCGCCGCCGTGAAGAAGGCCGAGGGGCTCCTCAAGGAGGCCGAGCAGCGCAAGTCGGAGACGGACCGCGAGGCGGAGAAGCTGAAGTCGGACACCGAGCGCGAGGCGGAGCAGCTCAAGGCCGACGCGGAGGCGGAGGCGGAGCGGATCGTCGCGGCGGGGCAGAAGGACCTCGACGTACTGGAGCGCCGCCAGGAGGACATCAACGCCGAAATCAGCCGTGTCCAGGAGGTGTTGGACGCACTCGGTTCCTTCGAGGCGCCCGGCTCCGGCGGCTCGTCGGGCAAGGGCGACCCGGGCGGCAAGGGCGACCCGGGCGAGGCCGACGAGGGTCCCGCGGGCGGTTCGTCGAGCGGTCCGTCGAAGGGCCCGTCCGGTGGGTCGAACGGAAACGGCGGCAAGAGCTCGGGGAGCGGCGGGAGTTCGGGCTCCTCGGGCGGCGGTTCGAAGTCGGGCAACGGCTCGGGACCGCGCGGTGACGGCAGGCCGGATCCACGTACCGGCACGGCAAAGGGCGGTGTGAAAGCGGGTGTTGGACCAGGTGCACCACGTTCGGGTGGCAAGGGTTCGAGAGGCTAGCCACTCGAACGAGCGCACATTTTCCAGATCAAACGGGCATCAGCTCGATGACACGCCGCTATGCCCCCTAGGATTCACCTATCACTCCCCCGTCTGATAACCCGTCTGAATCGACAGGAACCCCATGAGCGACACCTCATCCTCCCCCTTCGGCTTCGAGCTCGTGCGGCGTGGTTACGACCGCGGACAGGTTGACGACCGCATCACCAAGCTCGTCGCCGACCGTGACAGCGCCCTCGCCCGCATCACCTCCCTCGAGAAGCGGATCGAGGAGCTCCACCTCGAGACCCAGAACGCCCAGCAGCAGGTCAACGACTCCGAGCCCTCGTACGCCGGCCTCGGCGCCCGCGTCGAGAAGATCCTGCGCCTCGCCGAGGAGGAGGCGAAGGACCTCCGCGAGGAGGCGCGCAAGGCGGCCGAACAGCACCGCGAACTCGCCGAGGGCGCCGCCCAACAGGTGCGCAACGACGCCGAGTCGTACGCCGCCGACCGCAAGCAGAAGGCGGAAGAAGAGGGCGCCCAGATCGTCGAGAAGGCGCAGGGCGAGGCGAACCACCTGCGCACCGAGGCGGAGAAGGACGCGGAGTCCAAGCGCGAGGAGGCCGACTCCCTCTTCGAGGACACCCGCGCCAAGGCCGCCCAGGCCGCCGCCGACTTCGAGACCAACCTCGCCAAGCGCCGCGAGCAGTCCGAGCGCGACCTCGCCTCGCGTCAGGCGAAGGCGGAGAAGCGCCTCGCGGAGATCGAGCACCGGGCGGAGCAACTGCGCCTGGAGGCCGAGAAGTTGAAGTCGGACGCCGAGCGCCGCGCCCGCCAGACCGTCGAGACGGCGCAGCGCCAGGCCGAGGACATCGTCACCGACGCCAAGGCGAAGGCGGACCGCGTCCGCAGCGAGTCGGAGCGCGAGCTGGCCGCCCTCACCAACCGCAGGGACAGCATCAACGCCCAGCTCACCAACGTCCGCGAGATGCTGGCGACGCTCACGGGCGCCGCGGTCGCCGCGGCCGGCCAGCCCGGCGCCGAGGAAGGCGCGGAGGAGGACGAGCAGCAGCAGGCGGGCGTCCCGGCGCAGCAGTCCCGCTGACCGCCGCGCGGCTCCGCCGAGCACCGAGCGCCGTCCCCCACGTACGGCCCCGCCCCTGCGCGGCCCGGTCCATACCGGGCCCGCAGGGGCGTGCACGTATCCGCACCCTGCGAGCTCCGCTCCGGCGGTGTCCTCCGTACGCAGAGCGCCGAGTCGCGGCCGGCCGCGGCCCGACGTAGCGTCGCCCACATGATCGAGCTGCTGGGGCTCACCAAGCACTACGGCGAGAAGAAGGCCGTCGAAGACCTCACGTTCACCGTCCGCCCCGGGAAGGTCACCGGCTTCCTCGGACCGAACGGCGCGGGCAAGTCCACGACGATGCGGATGATGCTCGGCCTCGACAAGCCGACGGCGGGTGACGTCCGCATCGACGGCATGCACTACCGCGACCTCAAGGAACCGCTCAGCTACATCGGGGCGCTCCTGGAGGCGAAGTCGGTCCATCCCGGGCGTACCGCGTACCACCACCTGCTCTGCCTGGCGCAGTCGAACGGGCTGCCCGAGCGGCGGATCGACGAGGCGCTGGAGATGGTGGGTCTCGCCGCTGTGGCACGCAAGCGACCGCGGTCCTTCTCCCTCGGCATGGGCCAGCGGCTCGGGATCGCCGCCGCCATGCTCGGCGATCCCCGCATCCTGATGTTCGACGAGCCGGTCAACGGGCTCGACCCGGAGGGCATCCGGTGGATCAGGAACCTGATGAAGCACCTGGCCGACGAGGGGCGCACCGTCTTCGTCTCGAGCCACCTGATGAGCGAAATGGCCCTCACTGCCGACCACTTGGTGGTGATCGGCCGCGGAAGGCTGATGGCCGACACCGAGATGTCGGACTTCATCAGCAGCAACTCCCGTACCTACGTGCGCATTCGCACCCCGGAGCCCGAGCGCATGCGTGATCTGCTCACCTCGAACGGGCTGACGTACGTCGCGGCGGAGGACGGCTCGCTGGAGATCGAGGGCGACGAGACGGCGCGGATCGGCGACCTCGCCGCGCAGTGGCGCCTCCCGCTGCACGAACTCAGCCCGCAGCGCGCCTCGTTGGAGGACGCCTTCATGCGGCTCACCGCCGAGACCGTCGAGTACCACGCACACTCGGGCGACCAGCCGGAGACCGAGCAGGAGCCCGCCGAGCGCTGGGGGCCCGGCTCCCCAGGTCGCGGCGGCGAGGGGAGCTGACGATGCGCCATGCGACGAGGGTCCTCCGCTCGGAGTGGACCAAGCTGCGGTCGGTCCGCGCCACTCGCTGGACACTGATCGCCGCGGTGCTGATCACCGCCGGGCTCTCCGCGCTGATCTGCGTCTTCTCCAGGGCCGACTTCGACAACATGTCCCGGCGGTCGCAGGCGACGTTCGACGCCACCTACGTGAGCTTCACCGGCATGGGCATCGGGCAGCTCGCGATGATGGCCTTCGGGGTGCTGGTCGTCTCGGCGGAGTACAGCACGGGCATGATCCGCAGCTCGCTCTCGGCCGTGCCGCAGCGGGGGCTTTTCCTCGTGTGCAAAGTGGCGGTGGCGACGGGGCTGGTCTTCGTCGTCGGACAGATCACCGGCTTCGGCACTTTCTACCTCGGCCAGTGGCTGCTCGGGCCGCACAGCGTCGGCATCACCGAGACCGGTGTGCTGCGTGCCGTGGTCGGCGCCGGTCTCTACATGACGCTCATCGGGCTCTTCGCGATGGGCCTGACGTTCGTGCTGCGCAGCCCCGTCGTCGCGTTCATCGTGCTGATGCCGTTCTTCTTCATCGTCTCCGGCATCCTCAGCTCGGTGAGCGCGACGCAGAAGATCGCGCACTACCTCCCCGACCAGGCGGGTACGACGATCATGGCCGTCGTACCGCAGACGCTCGACCGCCCCTACGGGCCCTGGGGCGGCCTGCTGATCATGGTGGGATGGACGGCCGCCGCGCTCGTCGCCGGCTATCTCGTGCTCCGGGAGCGGGACGCCTGACCGTCGGAGCGTGAGCCTCCGATCGTCGCGCCGGAGGAACCGATCGGACGCCTGTGCGCCTCCCAGGCGGTGTCGGGGAGCAACGGCCCCGCACTGCGTCCGGGGACCGGAAGGTGCTCACGGGCGCTTACGCACTGCCGGCGAAGCACGACGCCTGAGCGGAGCCCGGGTCACATCCAGCGCTGCGCCCCGCCCGGCCTGCGCATCCGGGCACTGCGGCGCTCGCGCGCACCCCAGCAGGCGCCGTGCCAGTGGCGCCTGTCGTCGACGCTGCCCTCCCGCTGCCAGGCGACGACGTGCGGGACACCCGGCGGGATCTCCTGGTCGCACCCGGGGCAGCGGTAGTGCTTCGCCGCTGCGCCTCCGCTTATCCGCCGGACGACCCACTCCTCGCCGCGCCACTCCTCGGTGTGCTCCAGGCCGTATCTGTCCTGTCCCTCCCGCGCCGAGCTGGCCTTGGGCGCGCCTCGGGGGCGGTTGCGTCGCGGGGACACGGCGGGCACCTCGTTGGGTCGCGAGCGGTCGGTCGGCGCGCGCCCTGCCGTCGCGCCGCTCGGCGAGGAGGGGCGGGCGCTGGGGCCGCACCGGGCGGCCGGCCCGTCCACCAGGTTACGCACCCTCCTACCAGAAGCGCCTACTCCGTCTGTGCGGAGCGTCCCGCGGAGCGGCCGTGTTCTTCCGAAAAGCTGAGCAGTACGCGTGCCTTTGGCACGTGTCAGGCGTTAGTGCCTGGAGGGGACGGACTTCGCAGAGGGTCCCGAAGACCAAGGAGGTGGCAGCACATGCGAGTTGGTGCGTTCGTGCTGGGCGCGCAGTTCCCGGGGCAGCGGCAGGAGGAGGCGCTGGCCGGAGCGGTGCGGGCGGCCGAAGTCGCTGAGGAGGCGGGGCTCGACGACGTCTGGTTCGCGGAGCACCACTTCGTGCCGTACGGGGTCTGCCCCTCGGCAGTGACCCTCGCCGCGCTGCTGCTCGGGCGCACCCGGCGCATCGGCGTCGGCACGGCCGTCTCCGTGCTCCCCAACACGCACCCCGTCGCCCTCGGCGAGCAGACGGCCCTCCTCCACCTGACCTCTGGCGGACGGTTCACGCTCGGCGTCGGGCGCGGCGGTCCCTGGGTCGACCTGGAGGTCTTCGGCGGCGGGCTCCCCGCGTACCAGCGGGACTTCCCCGAGGCGCTCGATGTCCTCCTGCGCTGGCTGCGCCGGCCGACCGTCGAGGGCACGGGGCCGCGCTACCGCTTCCGCGAGGTCCCCGTCGTGCCCCGCGCCCCCGACCAGGGGGACGAGACCCGGGTCGTGGTCGCCTGCACCTCACCGGGCACGGTGCGGACGGCCGCGCGGCAGGCGCTGCCGATGCTGCTCGGCATGCACTGCGACGACGAGGAGAAGGCGGAGATGACCGCGCTCTGGCGCCGCGAGGCGACGGCCGCCGGACACCCGCGCGAGCGCGTGGAGTTGGCCGAATCCCGCCACGTCTCGGCGGGCGTCGCACAGGTCGGCGACTCCGTCGAAGAGGCGACCGACGCGCTCACCCGGGCCCTCCCCGGATGGCTGCGCGAGGGCCTCGGCGCGCACCGCACCGTCGACGGCCGCCCACGCCCGATGCGCGATCCCCTCGGCTACACGGAGCACCTCTGCGGACTCCACGCCGTGGGCACTCCGAAGCACTGCGCCGAGCGCCTGGCGACGACGGCGGAGCGCACGGGCATCAGGCGGTTCGCGCTGCTCGTCGAGGGCGCGGGCGACCCGGCGCTGACCGAGGCGAACGTCGCACGCCTCGGCGGCGAGGTGCTGCCGCTCCTGCGGTAGGGGAACGCGCCCTGACGGTACGGGCGTCGGGCTCACCACAACCGGAACGGCAGCCGGGCCAGGAGGTTCCCGCCCCGCGGGGAACCCGTCCCGACCCTGTCCGACCGCGTCCGCCGGCACGAAGCCGGGGGCGCGGCCGGATCACCCTCGCGTACGCTCAGCAGTCACGCAGCTCCGGGGACTGGTTGAGCACCTGCCCGCGGGCTGAGGTGAAGCGCGCCAGCCTGTCGTCCACCGCCGAGTCGAGCGGGAAGACCGCCACCCGGTGGCAGTTCTGGAAGGCGAGACGTACACCGAAGTGCCGCTCCAGCGCGCCCCGGATCGCGTTGCTGGCGAGAGCGCGCAGCAACTGGCCGCGCGCCTGCTCGTCCGGCGGAGGGGTCTGGTTGTCGGCGAACTCTCCGCCGTCCACTTTCAGTTGAGCGACCAGCGAGCTGACCATCTCCCAGGCGTACGGGAGAGAGGCGCGGACGCAGTCGACGAAAGCCGCTTCATCCACCTCACCGCGCTCGGCCTGTTCAAGAAGCGCAGGTGGAACATCGAGCGACATGGCTTCTCCTCTCACAGCCCCGGCCCCCGGGCCGGGTCTCTTAGGGATACGGCCCCCGACCGGCCGCGGCGGAGCTACAGGCGGGTCGGGACGCCCCCGTGCCGGGGAGCAATGGGGGCTGGACCGGAGGACACACCGCACCGCGTAGTCACGCAACCCCGTACGGCGACGTCCCCGCTGCTTACCGTAGGCCGCGCGGAGGTGACGCACCATGCGAATGGGAATACTCGCGCCATTACCGAACGCACCCTTCCAAGAACGTTCCGCGCCGCACCGCGCGTACGCGCCGGCTCCCCCGGAGCCCTCGCCGGCCGAGAGGGCGGATCGCGCGCCGAGGGGGAGTTCGAGTAGCGTTGCCGACCATGCGTCTCGTCATCGCCCGCTGCTCCGTCGACTATGCGGGGAGGCTCACCGCCCACCTGCCCTCGGCCCCGCGACTGATCCTGGTCAAGGCCGACGGCTCGGTCTCCGTGCACGCGGACGACCGCGCGTACAAGCCGCTCAACTGGATGTCCCCGCCGTGCGCCCTCAAGGAGACCGAGGACCGCTGGACGGTGGAGAACAAGGCGGGCGAGAAGCTGGTGATCACCATGGAGGAGGTGCTCCACGACTCCTCCCACGAACTCGGCGTGGACCCGGGCCTGGTCAAGGACGGTGTCGAGGCGCACCTCCAGAAGCTCCTCGCGGACCGGATGGAGACCCTGGGCGAGGGGTGGACGCTCGTCCGGCGCGAGTACCCCACGGCCATCGGCCCCGTGGACATCCTGGGACGGGACGCGGACGGCGGCACGGTCGCCGTGGAGATCAAGCGCCGCGGGGAGATCGACGGCGTCGAACAGCTCACCCGCTACCTGGAGTTGCTCAACAGGGACCCGCATCTCGCACCCGTCCGCGGTGTCTTCGCCGCGCAGGAGATCAAGCCGCAGGCCCGCGTACTCGCCACCGACCGCGGCATCGACTGCGCCGTCCTCGACTACGAGGCGCTCCGCGGCATCGACGACGACAAGCTCCGACTCTTCTGACGGACCCGCGCCCGCGTCCCGCCCGAAAACTCCCGAACGGCCTTCGGCTGTCCGCAGTTGGCCGGTGAGCGATGCCCGGCGGGCGGGCGCCGTCAGAGAGCGCTCTCATTGTTACCTCTCCGAGTCCGGGAACGCTCCCACACCGCGCGCCGCAGGTCACCGGCGCGCCCTCCGTCGACTTCCCTGCCCATAAGGGGAGTTGGACGGCCTGACGGCCCGTCGGCCCGTGTCGCACCTCTTGACGCGCTCTTCTCTCAATAATTAACTCACTGCGCGAATTAAGGGTGTTCCGCCTTCAGTTACTTAAGTGAGCTTCCCCTGAGAGGGGCAGACGACCATGAGCAGAAGCAGCAGGAGCCGCGGGCGCCTCGCCGCAGCAGCAGCCCTCACCACGGCGCTCACCGCCACCGCGTGCGGCGGCGGGACCACCACGGACGGGAGCAGCAACGACGACCCGAAGACGCTCACCTACTGGGCGAGCAACCAGGGACCGAGCGTCGAGGCCGACAAGAAGATCCTCACCCCCGAGTTGAAGAAGTTCGAGAAGAAGACAGGGATCAAGGTCAAACTGGAGGTGATCCCCTGGGACAGCCTCCTCGACCGCATCCTTGCGGCCACTTCCTCGGGCCAGGGCCCCGACGTGCTCAACATCGGCAACACCTGGTCGTCCTCGCTCCAGTCCAGCGGCGGGCTCCTCCCCTGGACCAAGAAGAACTTCGAGAAGATCGGCGGCCGGGACCGCTTCGAACCGAGCGCCGTCGCCGCCGCCGGCGCCAAGGGCGAACCCCCGTCCGCCGTCCCGCTCTACTCGCTCTCCTACGCCCTCTACTACAACAAGGAGATGTTCGAGGAGGCCGGGATCGACGGGCCCCCGAAGACCTGGAAGGAGTTCGACGCCACGGCGAAGAAGCTCACCTCGGACGGCCGTTACGGCGTGGCCGTGGAGGGCGGAAACCCGGTGGAGAACGCCCACCACGCCTTCATCTTCGCCAAGCAGCACGGCGCCGACTTCTTCGACGCCGAAGGCAACCCCACCTTCGACAAGCCCGGCAACGTCAAGGGCGTCAAGCAGTACATCGACCTCCTCGCGAACGACAAGGTCGCGGCCCCCGGCAACGCCGAGTACGCGCAGAACCAGACGATCAAGGATGTCGCCACGGGCAAGGCCGCCATGATGCTCTGGCAGGCCGCGGGCAGCACGCTGAAGCCGCTGGGGATGAAGGAGGACGAGTACGGCGTCGCGCCGATCCCCGTACGGGAGGGCCAGCAGGACGCCGTCAACTCGATGGTCGCGGGCATCAACATCGCCGTCTTCGAGAACACCGACAACCACGACGGTGCCCTCGAGTTCGTGAAGTTCATGACCTCCGACGCCGAGCAGAAGATCCTCAACAAGACCTACGGCTCGATACCGCCGGTGAAGCCCGCACAGCAGGACGCCGCCTTCGCCAAGCCCGAACAGAAGATCCTGCGCGAGGTGTTGTCGAACACCTCGGACCCGCTCCCGCAGGTCCCCGACGAGTCCCAGTTCGAGACGCTCGTCGGGACGGCGATGAAGGAGCTCTTCGCCGACGCGGCGGCCGGCCGCACCGTGACCGAGGAAGCGGTGAAGCAGCGGCTCACCAAGGCCCAGCAGCAGATGCAGAAGTGAGCCGAAGGCGATGACAGCCACCGAGACACCGAGCAGCGCCGCGCCGTCGGCGCCGGGCGGCGGGGAGCGCGGCCGGCCGCCGACCGGGCGCCGCTTCCGGCGGTTCCTCTCCGCGCGGATACGCCGCGGCGGCCTGCCCTACCTGCTGCTGCTCCCCGCCCTCGTCCTCGAACTCCTCATCCACGTGGTGCCGATAGCCACCGGCGTGGTGATGAGCTTCCGGGAGCTGACCGACGAGTACCTGCGGCACTGGGGCGACGCCCCCTGGCGCGGGCTCGACAACTTCCGCGTCGCCGTGGACTTCGACGGGCCCGTGGGCGCGGCGCTCCTCAAGTCGTTCGGCGTCACCTGCGCGTTCACCATTCTCGCGGTCGGGCTCGCCTGGGTGCTGGGGGCAGGCGCCTCGATCCTCATGCAGGACGCCTTCCGGGGGCGCGGTGTACTGCGGGCGCTCTTCCTCACCCCGTACGCGCTCCCCGTCTACGCCGCCGTCATCACCTGGTCGTTCATGCTCCAGCGGGACAACGGCCTCGTGAACCACGTGCTCCACGAGCAGTTGGGGATCACGGACGAGCCCTCGTTCTGGCTCATCGGCGGGAACAGTTTCACCTCGCTCGTCGTCGTCTCCGTCTGGCGCACCTGGCCCTTCGCCTTTCTGATCATCACGGCCGCGCTCCAGAACATCCCGCGCGACCTCTACGAGGCGGCGGCGATCGACGGCGCCGGGATCTGGCAGCAGATCAGGAAGATCACGCTTCCCTCGCTCCGCTCCGTCAACCAGGTGCTGCTGCTCGTCCTCTTCCTGTGGACCTTCAACGACTTCAACGTGCCGTTCATGCTCTTCGGGAAGGCGGCGCCGGAAGCGGCGAACCTCATCTCCCTCCACATCTACAAATCGTCCTTCATCACCTGGAACTTCGGCACCGGCACCGCCATGTCGGTACTCCTGGTGCTGTTCCTGCTGATGGTGACGGCGGCGTACCTGCTCGCGACGTCCCGCAACAAGAGGGGTGCCGATGTCTAGCGCGACCGAGGGCGCCACCGAAGCGCGACGGCGCACGCCCGCACCTGTCCGGCGCTCCCCCAACGCGCCGCCCCCGTCGTTCCTCTGGACGCGGCGAATCCTGCTCACCCTCCTCGCCGTCTTCTCCGCGGTGCCGATCTACGTCATGATCAGCTCCTCGCTGAAACCGCTGCAGGACGTCACGGGCAAGTTCCAGTGGATTCCGAGCGGTCTGACGATCCGCCCCTACATCGACATCTGGCAGACGGTGCCGCTGGCGAAGTACTTCATGAACTCGCTGATCGTCTCGCTCGCCGCCACCGCCTGCTCCGTGGTCGTCGCGGTCTTCGCCGCGTACGCGGTGAGCCGGTACCGGTTCCGCGGCAAGCGGTTCTTCACCGTCACCGTGCTCTCCACGCAGATGTTCCCCGGCATCCTCTTCCTGTTGCCGCTCTTCATCCTCTTCATCAACATCGGCAACGCCACGGGGATCGCGCTCTACGGGTCGCGCGGCGGACTCATCCTCACGTACATGACGTTCACGCTGCCGTTCTCGATCTGGATGCTCGTGGGCTACCTCGACTCCATCCCGCGCGACCTCGACGAGGCCGCCCTCGTCGACGGCTGCGGAGCGATCGGAGCGCTCTTCCGGGTCGTCGTCCCGGCGGCCGTGCCGGGGATCGTCGCCGTCGCCGTCTACTCGTTCATGACCGCGTGGGGCGAGATCCTCTTCGCCTCCATGATGACCAACGACGTCACCCGCACGCTCTCCATCGGCCTCCAGGGCTACGCCACGCAGACCCAGGTCTACTGGAACCAGGTGATGGCCGCCTCGCTCGTGGTGAGCGTGCCCGTGGTCGCCGGATTCCTGCTCCTCCAGCGGTACCTCGTCGCCGGGCTCACCGCCGGCGCCGTCAAGTGACCCCTCAGGCAACGGCGTTCGCCGCAGCGCACCGCGGCCGGCGCCGCAAGAAAGGACCAGCGTGCAACCCGAGTACCCCGAGCAACACAGCGCTCTCCCCGAGGACTTCGTCTGGGGCGTCGCCACCGCGGCCTACCAGGTCGAAGGGGCCGCTGCCGAGGACGGGCGCGCCCCGTCGATCTGGGACACCTTCTCGCACACGCCCGGCATGGTCGCCGGCGGCGACACCGGTGACATCGCGTGCGACCACTACCACCGATGGCCGGAGGACATCGCGCTGATGCGCCGGCTCGGCGTCGACGCCTACCGCTTCTCGATCGCCTGGCCGCGCGTGATGCCGGATGGCGACGGCGTCAACCCGAAGGGGCTCGCCTTCTACGACCGGCTCGTCGACGGGCTCCTCGAAGCCGGCATCACCCCCTTCCCCACGCTCTACCACTGGGACCTGCCGCAGGCGCTCCAGGACCGGGGCGGCTGGCCCGAGCGTGCGACGGCGGAACGCTTCGCCACGTACACGCAGGTCGTGGCGGAGCGGCTCGGGGACCGCGTCACCGAGTGGGCGACGCTCAACGAGCCGCTCTGCTCGGCCTGGATCGGGCACCTGGAAGGCCGCATGGCGCCCGGCATCGCCGACGTCCGCGCCGCCGTTCCCGCCGCCCACCATCTGCTCCTCGGGCACGGTCTCGCGGTGCAGGCGCTGCGCGCGGCCGTGCCGCACGCGCGCGTCGGCATCGTCAACAACCTCTCCGACCACACGCCGGCGAGCGACTCCGAGGCGGACGTCGCCGCCGCGAGGCGAGCCGACGGGCACACCAACCGGTGGTGGATGGACCCGCTGCACGGGCGCGGCTACCCGGCCGACATGGTCGAGCTGTACGGCGTCGAGCCGCCCGTGCGCCCCGGCGATCTGGAGGCTGTCGCCGCCCCGCTCGACTGGCTCGGGCTCAACTACTACTTCCGCAACGTCCTCGCCGACGCGCCGGACGGCGAACTCCCGTACGCGGCCCAGGTGGTCGCGGAGGACGCGCGACGCACCGCGATGGGCTGGGAGGTGCACGCGGAGGGGCTCACGAGGACGCTCCGGCGGATGACCGACGACTACGGCGCGCGCCGGATATACGTCACCGAGAACGGCGCCGCCTACGAGGACACCGTGGGACCCGACGGGCAGATCGACGACCCCGAGCGGACCAGGTACCTGGAGGAGCACCTGGCGGCGTGCGCCGAGGCGGTCCGGCAAGGGGTGCCGCTCGCCGGCTACTTCGCGTGGTCGCTGCTGGACAACTTCGAGTGGGCGTACGGGTACGAGAAGCGCTTCGGCCTCGTGCACGTCGACTATCCGACGCAGCGGCGGACCCTCAAGGGAAGCGGCCACCGCTACCGGGAGATCCTCGCCTCGCACCACGCACGGCGACACCGCGCGGCCTGAGGGGCGGGCGGGGCAGGGGGCGAGTGGCCGGTCGCACGGACGCCGTCCGGCCACTCGACCAAGCCCCGATCCGCCGCAGCCCGGTCTCCCGCAGCGCCTCAACCGGGGCCCTCCGCCGCCGGCCGTCGAACCCTGGACGGCCGGCGATTGGATGCCGCAGGAAACGAAGTCCCGGGCTCTCCACACTTCGGGAACACCGGCCCCGAGCCTCCGCCCGCGGACTCCGTTCCCCGGCCGCCCACCGGCGATTCCGCTCCGACTCAGGCCATCGAGACCTCGGAGACCGGCGGTTGGACATGGCGGGCGGAAGAGGTCCCGGACTCTCCGGCGGAGGAGCTGGAGTCCGGCCCGTCGTCCTCCGGGTCGGACGGGTCCGGGTCGTCGGGGGAGGTCGTCGGGTCCTCCGGCGAGGACGGTGGGTCGTCGGGGGACGTCGTCGGGTCCTCCGGTGAGGTCGGCGGGTCGTCGGGCGAGGAGGGCCGGCCGCCGCCACCGCTGCCGCCGCCACCGTCGGAGGAGCTGGGGGCCTCCTTCGTGGACGAGCGGTCGTCGTCCTTTTCGTCCGAGGGTCGGGAGGCGCTGGTGCTGGGGCTGTCCGAACCGCCGTCCTGCGTCGAGGACTCGACGGGCCGCACGGGTCTGCTCGAGCGGTCCGACTGCTCGTCCACCGGGGAGTCGTCGGCGGCCGGCTGCTCGTCGCCCTCCTGCTGCGAGGTCGACTGGCGCGGCCGGACGGAGTCCGGCTCTCCGTCACCCGCCGTGCTGCCGAGGGTGACGAGGGTCCCGAGGACCGCCACGAGCACCGCGCCCGCGCCCGCCGCCACCAGGTTCCTCCGACTCCCTTTCAGCGCCGGGGTCCTCTCCGGTTCGGGGGGTTCCTCCGCCGAGAGGCTCATACGCGTGCCTGCCGTGGCGGAAGCGGCGGCCTGGTCGGCGGCGGGCGGCGGAATCCGCTCGGCGACGGGGACGGGGACGGGGGCGACCCCGGTGGGCGGTGTGCTCACCGACGCGGGCTCCGGGGCCGCATCCGCGGGCCCAGCCGCCTCGGCGAGGAGGCGATCGGCGACGAGGGCGAGCGCGCGCCTGCCTGCGACGGTGCCGCGCTGGTCGGCGAGGACCCCGCGGAGCCCGATCGACGCCTCCAGCTCGGCACGTGCCCTCTCCGGCTGGCCCGTGCAGAGGGCGAGGACGCCCAACTCGTGGTGGAAATACGCCTCTTCGGCGACCTCTCCGGCTATCCGGGCCGCCTCCTGGCCTCCTCGGAGAATCCGCTCCCAGTCGCCCCAACGGAGCCCGGCGGCGAGCACGGGGGCCGCGGCCCTGGCGAGGAGCACCGCGGCGCTCGGGGCGCCGTCGCGCTGCGCACCCTTGAGTGCGGCAAGGAGCGCATCGGCCTCGGCCGTGACGCGTTCGTGCGTGACGGAGGGATGGCCCGCCCACCAGCCGTAGTGACGCGCCGCGGTGAGGGCGCGTGCCCCGCTGCCTTCCGCGTACCCCGCCTCGGTGAGCTGCTCGGCGACACCGGCCGCGAGGCGGAAGTGCCCGCCGACGGGCGAGACGAGGCCCGCGTCCCGAAGGTCGGTGAGGGTGTCGTCGGCGTCGTCCGAGCCGGTGAGGGCGGGGAGGTGCGAATGGTGGGGCACCTCGCCCTCCAACGCGAGGGCGTACCGCAGGACTTCGCGCGCGGACTCGGGGAGCGCGGCGACGACCTGGCGCGCCGGCGGCCCTTCGGCCGGAACCCCGCCGCCCCCCAGCCGCAGCAGCGCGCCCGCCTGGACGAAGGTGCGTGCGTTGCCCTCGGAGGAGAGCCAGAGGCCCGAGGCCCAGTCGGCCTCCGCGTCGAGGAGAGGGCGCTGCACGGCGTGCTCCAGCAGCTCCAGGCACGCGGTGCGGCTGAGCCCTTCGAGCGGGACCTCCTCGACGTGCGAGGCGGGCTCGGGGGCGGGAGTGCCGGGCAGCGCCGAGAGCAGGAAGGCGCATTCGGGGGTGTGGCTCAGCAGCGACTCCAGCGCCTCCCGGCCGAACTCCAGATCGTCGACGAGGACGATCGCCCCGATCCGGCCGAGCGCGGCGTGGAGTTCGGAGGGCTCGGGGCGGTGGCCGAAGGCGTCGTAGACCGCGGCGTAGAGGGCGTGTTCGAGGTCGCGGGCCGTGCGGTGGTGGCCGCTGAGGCGGACGACGCCGTCGGGCGGCAGCCCGGCGACGTCGACGGCGACCGCGTCGAGGAGGGCCGTGCGGCCGGAGCCGGGGGCGCCCGTGACACGGACCGAGCGGCCGCACGCGAGCAGCCCGGCGAGCCGGCTGCGCTCCTCTTCCCGTTCCAGCAGCGGGGGTCGGCCCGCCGGTCCGGGCACGGCTGAACGCTCGGCGGCCGGCAGCTTCGTCGGAGAGGACGGGCGCATGCCGGGAGGGCAGGGCTCGACCTCGCTGCCGTCGACCGGATTGACCGTCAGCAGCAGTTCACCGGCGACGAGTTGGACGATCCGGGCAGGGCCCTTCCCCGATCCCGCGCCGCCCGCGGCCGACCCCCCGCCGCCGAAGCGGCCGCCGTCCTGCTCCATGCTCGTGCCCCCAGTCGCGTCCTGCGCACGCGGCGCCTCCGCAGGGCTGCCCCTGCCCCGCGCAGCACGTCCGATGCCGTCTCCTCGTGCCGTGCAAGCACACTATCGCCACACTCCGACAGCGCTCACGGTGCTGACTCGTCCGCTACCTCTCCGCAACAAACCGCCCCGGAAGGGGAGATGCGGGAAGAGCAGGGCCGTGCCCAGCGGCGCGACGCGAGGCTTCCCTACCGCCGCCCCGGGACGCGGACCCCTTCGCCCGCGGCCGAGCGGGAGAACCGGCCCGCAACGCCGGCGAGTTGCCCCACCATCGAGTGAACTCCCCGCCCGCTGGAAGGCGACGGGCCTACTGCTGGGAGAGGAGCGAGGGATCGGCCGCCGGCGGTTCGGCGCCCTCGATCGCCAGGATGCGGTGGAGCCGGGTGGCGACGAGGAGGCGCTGCATCTGCGGCGGCACCTCGCGCAGCACGAGCCGCCGCCCGCACCTGCCCGCCCTGCGGTGCGCCCCCATGATGACGCCGAGCCCCGTCGCGTCCCAGGAGTCGAGCTCGGTGAGGTCGAGCACGAGGTCGCCGTCGCCCGAGTCGACGGCGGAGTGCAGGACCGTACGGGCGTCCGCGGCGCTGCGTACGTCGAGGCGGCCCCCGACGACCAGCTCGGCGTGGTCGCCCCTGATGTGCATATTTGCTCCCCGCTCTCTCGCTGCTGCCGGCCGTGCCCGTGCTCGGCCCATGCGACCTTCTCCGTCTGTTGTCCCATCACAACTGACTGCCCGGGCGGCAGCGAAGTTGCCGATCGTGCGCGATATGGCGCCGATTTCACCCGGCAGGGTGAGCAGTCGGCGGCGCCTCCCCGCCGTTCCCGGCACGCGGTCACCAGGCCGGGAACAGGGGCTGCCGGACGGCCGGAGCCTCAGTACGTGTAGTACCCGCGGCCGCTCTTGCGTCCGAGGTCGCCGGCGTCGACCATGCGGCGCATCGACTCGGGCGGCGCGAACTTGGGGTCCTTCGACTCCTCGTGGATGTTGTCGGTGGCGTGCAGCAGGATGTCGACGCCCGTGAGGTCGGTGGTGGCGAGCGGGCCCATCGCGTGCCCGAAGCCGAGCCGGCAGGCGGTGTCGATGTCCTCGGCCGAGGCGACGCCGGATTCCTCCAGCTTCGCCGCCTCGACGACGAGCGCGGAGATCAGCCGTGTCGTCACGAAGCCGGCGACGTCCCTGTTGACGACGATGCAGGTCTTGCCGACGGACTCCGCGAAGGACCGCGCGGCGGCGAGCGTCTCGTCGCTCGTCCTGTGCCCGCGCACCAGCTCGCAGAGGGCCATCATCGGGACGGGCGAGAAGAAGTGCGTGCCGACGACGCGTTCGGGCCGCTCCGTGGCGGCGGCGATCTTCGTGAGGGGGATCGCCGACGTGTTGGAGGCGAGCACCGCGTCCTCGCGTACGAGCCGGTCGAGTGCGGCGAAGATCTCGCGCTTCACCTCGATCTTCTCGAAGACCGCCTCGACGACGACGTCCGCGTCGGCCACCGCGTCGAGTTCGGTGCTGGTGGTGATGCGCGCGAGCGCCGCCTCGGCGTCGTCGGTCGAGAGCTTGCCCTTCGCGGCGAACTTCTCCAGCGAGGTGCTGATCGCGTCCCTGCCGCGGGCGAGTGCCTCGTCCGTCACGTCACGGAGGACCACGTCCCAGCCGGCCTGCGCCGAGACCTGCGCGATTCCGGAACCCATCAGTCCGGCTCCGACGACGGCGAGCTTCTTCGCCACGGCATTCACCTCTGCTCGTCTGTGCGTGTACGTGTCTGCGGCACGCTGTCATCCCACGGCACGGCTGCGACGACGCACCACGGTGCGGCGGCCGGGGCGTCGATCCCCGAGAGCTCGCCGTCGGTGCGGTGCGCCCGAACAGCCCGGGCGCCAACGGACCTTTGACGCAGCGTCCGTTGAGCGGACATTACTGGTTATCCGCGGTGTGTGGGCAGGGAAGAGACACGTATCACGTCTCACATGGCGGACGTCACACCGCTGGACCACAGGCGCCGCACACGAACCGCCGTCTCCGCCTCTCGGAACAGCGCCCGGGCGCCAACGGGCGTGCACAGTACGGAGGTCCGCGCTGCGGCGTACGCGGGGCGGCGCGGGGCGGCGCGGGGCGCCGGGCGGCGCCCGTCACATCCGTCGCACGCGGTGGACACGCGCCATCGCCAGCGACAGGAACCCGAGCACCACGGCACCCGCGACGACCCCCGCCGCGACGACTTGCCCGACGGACGGCTTTCCCTGCGACAGCAGCATCCCCGCCGCCACCGCCGCCACGAGCACCCCGGACAACACGCTGCACAGAAAGGCACGTTCAGGCGAGCGCACGCCGCCGACCGCACGCGCACCGAGCGCCGCCCACCACGCGCCCGCCTCCCGCCGCTCCCGCCTGCGCGCCACGACGGCACCGAGGCGGAGGAGGGCGCACGCCGCGACCCCCGCGCCCGCGGCCCACCCGACGAGCGCACGCGCGGTGCCGAGGAAGAGCAGGGCGGCGAGCACGGCGCCCGTCCCCCGGCCGAGTACCACCCGCCGGTGTCAGGAAGCTACTCGCCGCGATGAGTGAACCGAAGAGGAAGAGCCAGTAGGCGAGCATGTTCAGTCGCGGGAACGCCACGTCCGGAGCGCCGATCTGGAGCGGCATCAGCCAGTTGGCGAACCCGGTGAAGAGGGGCATCGCGAAGAGCAGCAGCATGATCGAACCGTGCATCGTGAACGCCTGGTTGAACTGCTCGTTCGACATGATCTGCGTACCAGGCCCGGCGAGTTCGGCGCGCATCACCAGCGCCAGCACCCCGCCGACGGCGAAGAAGACGAGCGCCGAGACGAGGTAGAGCGTGCCGATCCGCTTGTGGTCGGTGGTCGTCAGCCACACGACGACGGACGCACCCCGCGGCCGCTCCTCCTCGACTCCGCGCGAACCCTCGTCCGCGGCCTCAGGTTCCTCGATGGCACTCACCGGCCGACTCACCATGCCTCTCGGCGGCCGGACCCACCGGTCGCCCGTCCACCGCCCGCGGTGGGGCGCACACGTACGGAAGCCGAAGGGGACGGAGTCGGGCGGCGATCCCCGCTCCCTCGGCGCCGTCCATGCTCGCCGCGGAGCACTCCCCCTCCGTAGGGGCGAGGAACCCCGCGCACAGGGGCCGTTGGGCCCGTTGGCACGCGCCGGCCACCGGGCCGAAAGGTGTCCGCACCGGGGCCGCCGGGGGAAGCCACCTGGGGCGCCCCCGAGCAGGGTGGCTACCCTCGTCGCATGGTCAATCTGACGCGCATCTACACCCGGACCGGCGACAAGGGAACGACCGCGCTCGGCGACATGAGCCGTACCCCCAAGACGGACCTGCGGATCACCGCGTACGCCGACGCCAACGAGGCCAACGCGGTCATCGGCACCGCCCTCGCGCTCGGCGAACTCGAAGAGGAGGTGCGCGAGGTCCTGGTCCGCGTGCAGAACGACCTCTTCGACGTCGGCGCCGACCTGTCCACACCCGTCCAGGAGAACCCCGCGTACCCGCCGCTCCGCGTCGAGCAGGAGTACGTCGACAGGCTGGAGGAGGACTGCGACCGCTTCCTCGCCCAACTGGAGAAGCTCCGCAGCTTCATCCTCCCCGGCGGCACCCCGGCAGCAGCCCTCCTCCACCAGGCGACGACGGTCGCACGCCGCGCCGAGCGCTCCACCTGGGCCGCCCTCGAGGTGCACGGCGACACGATGAACGCACTCACGGCCACCTACCTCAACCGCCTCTCCGACCTGCTCTTCATCCTCGCCCGCATCGCCAACAAGGCCACGGGCGACGTGCTCTGGGTCCCCGGCGGAGAGCGCTGAATCCCTCCGCGCCCGGCCTGCCCCGCGGCCGCCGGGAGGCGAAGTGGGCGGTGTGATCACGGGGTTCGGGGTGATCGCAGCGGTGATCGCCGCCGGCTGGCTCCTCGGCACGTACGAACTCCTCGGCCCCGGCGGACGCGAGGTGCTCACGCGCCTCGCGTTCCACATCGCCACGCCCGCACTGCTCTTCGCGATGCTCTCCGAGGCCGACCTCGGCCTTCTCGCCTCGGGTCCGCTCCTGGCGATGGCCCTCTCCACGGCGGCGGTCGCCGCGCTCTACGCGGCCCTCGCCGCCCTGCGCCGCTGGCCGGCGGGCGACTCGACGATAGGCGCCCTCTCGGCGTGCTACGTCAACGCCGGCAACCTGGGCATCCCCGTCGCCGCCTACGTCCTCGGGGACGCCTCCCTCGCGGCGCCGGTGATGCTCTTCCAGCAACTCGTCGTCGGCCCCCTCGCGTTGACGATCCTCGACGCTACGGGCGACCCCGGGGGGCGCACCGCGCAGCAGCCCCGCCGCAGCCTCGCGCGGCGGCTGAGCGGGCCGCTGCGCAACCCCATGGTGCTCGGCTCGCTCCTCGGCGTCGCCGTCGCCGCCACGGGGCTCCGCATCCCCGACCCGGTGCGCGAGCCCTTCGAGCTCGTCGGCGCCATGTCGGTGCCCGCGATGCTGCTCGCCTTCGGCATCTCGCTCCACGGCAGCGCCGCGCCCGCGCGAGGCCCCGAGCGCGTCCCCGTCCTCGTCGCCGTGGCGCTGAAGACGGTGGTGCAGCCCGTACTCGCCTGGGCGGCAGGGGCGTGGGTGCTCGGGCTCGGCGGGGCCGAACTCTTCGCCGCCGTCGTGCTCTGCTCGCTCCCCACCGCGCAGAACATCTTCACCTACGCCTCCCACTACCGCACCGGCGTGCGCCTGGCGCGCGAAGCGATACTCCTCTCCACGGTCCTCTCCCCGCTCTGCCTCGTCCCGGTGGCGGCGCTGCTCGGCTGAGGGTTCACCTGCCGGCCGGCACGTCCTCGGACGTCGGCGCCCGCTTCGGCCAGAGCGTGTAACTCGCCGCTATCAGCGCCGAGATGCCCGCGACGAAGGCCATCTTCGTCTGCCAGTCACGCAGCGGGGCGGCCTGTGCAGGATCGCCGACGTACCAGATCGCCCCCTGGAGCAGCACGGCGGCGATCGCGGCGCCGCCCATCGCCCGTGCGCCCATCTTCCACTCGTGGACGGCCCGCGCCCTGCCGTACCGCGGCGGCTTCGCGGGGCGCGGCCCGCCGGCGAGCCGGTGCGCCGCGTGCCGGTCGGCCCAGGCGACGGCGTAGCGCCCGTGCGTCACGGTGAACCCCAGGTAGACGGCGGCGAGTCCGTGCTTCCAGTCGGGCTCGGCACCGCGCCCCAGGTCGACGACGCCCGCGACGAGCAGCACCACTTCGAGCGCCGGCTCCATCAGCAGCACGACACCCCCCGCACGGCGCCGCCGCAGCCCGTACCGCAGGCCCAACCCGGCTGCCAGCAGCACCCAGAAGCCGACCTCGGAGACGACGACGAGCGTGACGATCACCATTGCCCCTTTCACGGAACCGAGCCGTACGCACCCAGGCTCCCGTTCCGCACCGCCGCAGGACATCGTCGCCGCAGCCGATCCCTGCCGGCCCGCACTGCATACTTCGACGTACCCGACCGGCGCCCGGCTGGTCCCGGAAGCCGAGGCGGCGCAGCCCGCGCGCCTCCTACGCTGGTCCCGCGCCCGCACCTCCCCGCGGAAGGCCCCCATGCACCTCCCCCGACGCCGGCCCGCTCGCGACGACGTCCTCATCGCCGCCGCCGGCCTCGCGTTCGGCCTCGCGCTCTGGAGCCTCGGCGTACTCGGCGACGCGCAGGAGCGGCACGGCGCGCTCGTCCTCCTCCCGCTCGCCGCCGTGTGCCTCGCGACGCTCGGCCGCCGGACCGCGCAGCCGTGGGTGCTGCTGCTCGCCGTCCTCGCGCAGCTCGCGGACGCGACGATGGGCACGTTCCTGCCCACGGTGATCCTCTTCACCGACGTCGTCTACGCCTCCGTCCTCTACGGTTCGCCCCGACTGGGCCGCCTCGTCACCAGAGCGAGCGTGGCGTTCTCCGTCGCCGCCGTTCTCGTCCTGCTCGCGCTCGTCCCGCCGGGGGAGGTGCTGCTCTTCGGGGCGCTCTGCGCCGGCCTCACCGTGGCGCCCGCATGGACGGGGCTGGTGCTGCGCGACCACAGGGAGGCGGCGGCAGCGGAGCGGCTGCGCGCCGAACAGACCGCGCTGCTCGCGGAGTTCGACCGGAACCAGGCCGTCCAGGAGGAACGGGCGCGGATGGCGAGGGAGCTCCACGACGTCGTCGCCAACCACCTCTCGGCGATCGCCATCCACGCCACGGCGGCGCAGGCGGCGGCCGACGGGCGCGAGGACGCCGAAGACGGCGGCGGGCAGGCCGCCGAGGCCGCACAGCGGGCGCTCGGCGTCATCCGGGAGAACAGCGTCCGCGGGCTCACCGAGATGCGGCGGCTCATCGGCCTCCTCCGCGACGCGGAGGGCGCGGACGAGGGCCCCACGGCCTCGCCGAGCCTCGACGCGCTCGACGCGCTCCTCGCCCGCTGCCGCGCGGCCGCCGCCCCGGAGACGGCAGAGTCCTTCGCCTTCGTGCTCAAGGACGAGCGCACCTCGGCGGCACCGCTCCCCGCCCCGGTCGAGCTCGCCGCGTACCGCATCGTCCAGGAGGCCGCCACCAACGCGCTGAAGCACGCGGCGCCCGGTGAGGTCACCGTCCGGCTCGCACGGCCGCGTCCGGAGTCGGCGCTCACCGTCCACGTCGCCAGCGCGATGCAGCGGGACGGCGCGCACGTGAGCGGACCGCGCGCCCCGGGTGCCGGCGCCGGGCTCGTCGGCATGCGGGAGCGAGCGGCGCTCCTCGGCGGGGAGTTGGAGGCCGGGCCCGACGCGGAGGGAGCACGCTGGGAGGTACGGGCGCGGCTGCCCGTCGCAGGAGAGGAGCGAAGGTGAACCAGGCCGAAACGGGGCGCCCCGTCCGGGTGCTCGTGGCGGAGGACCAGCAGGCGGTGCGCGCGGGGCTCGTGCTGATCCTCGGGGGCGCGCGGGGCGACCCGCCGCTCGAGGTCGTGGCGGAGGCGGGCGACGGGGAGGAGGCCGTGGCCCTCGCCCGCGAACTGCGCCCCGACGTCGTTCTGATGGACGTGCAGATGCCGCGGCTCGACGGGGTCAGCGCCACCCGGCGGATCACGGCGGAGCGCCTCGCGGACGTCCTCGTGCTCACCACTTTCGACCTCGACGAGTACGTCTTCGGGGCGCTGCGTGCCGGCGCCTCGGGGTTCCTCCTCAAGGAGAGCGAGGCGTCCGCGGTCGTCTCCGCCGTGCGTACGGTCGCCGCGGGCGAGGGCATGATCGCGCCGGCGGTGACCCGGCGTCTGATCGCGGAGTTCGCCCTCTCCTCCCCCGGCGGTCCCGCGGGGGAGCCGGAAGGGCTGGCGGAACTCACCAGGAAGGAGCGCGAGGTGCTCGCTCGGCTCGGCGAGGGTCTCTCCAACTCGGAAGTGTCACAGGTGCTTTCGATGGCGGAGGCCACGGTGAAGACGCATGTCAGCCGGCTGCTCGCCAAGCTCGACCTGCGCAGCCGCACGCAGGCGGCGGTGTTCGCGCAGGAGTGGGGGGTCGTGCCGGGCACGGAAGACGACCCGAACGGGCAGTCCCCTAGGCGACGTTGACGCGCTGCCCCGGCGGCGCCGCCTCCAGCCAGGCGAGGAAACCGGTGAGCGCGTCCTCGCTCATCGCCAGCTCCACCCGCACCCCGTGGAGCGCGCACGCGAGGATCACGGCGTCGGAGAGGAGTGCCAACTCCTCCTCCCCCTGCGGCAGTCGGCGCTCCAGGACCTCGATCCCGCCCCTGACGAGGAACCGCTTGGGGCGAGGCGCGTACGAGAAGACCCGGAACCACTCGATCCGGTCACCGTTGTAGCGCGCGACGCCGTACGCCCACCCCGTACCCGTCGGCTCGGCCGCCTCCTGCTCGGAGACCGCCCAGCGCAGGTTGCAGTCGAAGGTGCCGCCGGTGCGCTGGATCAGCCGCCGGCGCACCCCGAAGGCGAACAACCCCCCCGCCACCAGCAGAACGACCGCGCCGCACAGCAGCAGAGCGAGGACCATCTTCACCGACCTCCTCGCCGAGACTCGAACCGCCGCCCCGCGAGGAGCGACGCGGGCGCCGTTCCCCGCGGGCCCGGCGACCCCACCTGTATGGCTACAGCCGCGGACGGCCCCGGCGAACACAATTCGGTTCGCCAGTGCCGTCCGCGGCTGAGTGTCGTACCCGTCGTATCAGCCCCGCCAATACATCAACGCGCCGCCGTCACCGAACGGAGGCGGACGTCCGCGCGACGCTCGGCGTGCGCGTCCGCGTCCTCCTTCGCACGCTCCAGGGCACGCTCGGCACGCTCGACGTCGATCTCGTCGGTGAGCTCCGCGATCTCGGCGAGGATCGAGAGCTCGTTCTCGGAGAAGGAGATGAAGCCGCCGTGCACGGCGGCGACGACGGTGCCGTCGCCGCTCTCCCCCGTCGTACGGATGGTGACCGGGCCGGAGTCCAGCACACCGAGCAGCGGCTGGTGCCCGGGCATGACGCCGATGTCACCCGACGAGGTGCGCGCGACGACCAGGCTGGCCTGCCCCGACCAGACCTTGCGGTCGGCGGCGACCAACTCGACGTGCAGCTCAGCCACTGTGGCTCCTCAGACTGGGATGGGGATCAGGATAAGGGGTGCGGACACGGGGGCGGGAAGCGCACCCGCCCCCGCGGAGCGACGTCAGCTGACGCCGAGCTCCTTGGCCTTGGCCTTCAGGTCGTCCAGGCCACCGCACATGAAGAACGCCTGCTCGGGGTAGTGGTCGAAGTCGCCGTCCGCGATCGCGTTGAACGCGGCGATCGACTCGTCGAGCGGCACGTCCGAACCGTCGAGACCGGTGAACTGCTTCGCCGCGTGGGTGTTCTGCGACAGGAAGCGCTCGATCCGGCGGGCGCGGCTCACGGTGAGCTTGTCCTCCTCGCTCAGCTCGTCCATACCGAGGATCGAGATGATGTCCTGGAGGTCCTTGTACTTCTGCAGGATGCCCTTGACCCGCTGCGCGGTGTCGTAGTGCTCCTGCGAGATGAAGCGCGGGTCCAGGATGCGCGAGGTGGAGTCGAGCGGGTCCACCGCGGGGTAGATGCCCTTCTCCGAAATCGGGCGCGAGAGCACCGTGGTGGCGTCGAGGTGCGCGAACGTGGTCGCGGGCGCCGGGTCGGTGAGGTCGTCCGCGGGCACGTAGATCGCCTGCATCGAGGTGATCGAGTGGCCGCGGGTCGAGGTGATGCGCTCCTGGAGCACACCCATCTCGTCCGCCAGGTTCGGCTGGTAGCCCACAGCGGAGGGCATCCGGCCGAGCAGGGTGGAGACCTCGGAACCGGCCTGCGTGAAGCGGAAGATGTTGTCGATGAAGAACAGCACGTCCTGCTTCTGCACATCGCGGAAGTACTCCGCCATGGTCAGGCCCGCGAGCGCGACGCGGAGACGGGTCCCCGGCGGCTCGTCCATCTGGCCGAAGACGAGCGCGGTCTGCGGCAGCACGCCGGACTCGGCCATCTCCTCGATGAGGTCGTTGCCCTCACGGGTGCGCTCGCCGACGCCGGCGAAGACGGAAACGCCCTCGTGCAGCTTGGCCACACGCATGATCATTTCCTGGATGAGGACGGTCTTGCCGACGCCCGCACCGCCGAAGAGGCCGATCTTGCCGCCCTTGACGTACGGGGTCAGCAGGTCGACGACCTTCAGCCCGGTCTCGAACATCTCGGTCTTCGACTCGAGTTGGTCGAACGCGGGGGCCTTGCGGTGGATCGCCCACCGCTCGGTGACCTCCGACTCGGCCTCGGGCTCGTTGAGGATGCGCCCGAGGGTGTTGAAGACGCGGCCCTTGGTCACGTCGCCCACGGGGACGGTGATGCCCTCGCCGGTGTCGGTGACCGGCGCCTGGCGGACGAGGCCGTCGGTCGGCTCCATGCCGATCGCGCGGACCAGGCCCTCGCCGAGGTGCTGCGCGACCTCGAGCGTCAGGGTCTTCGACTTGCCGTCCTCGGCCGGGTCGGCGATGTCGACGGTGAGGGCGTTGTAGATGTCGGGCATCGCGTCGACGGGGAACTCCACGTCGACGACGGGCCCGATGACGCGGGCGACCCGGCCGGCGGCCGTGCCCGCTTCCGGGGCCGTCTGCTCTACAGCGGTGGTCATGGTTATTCACTCCCCGCGTTCGCGTCAGCGAGCGCGCCCGCGCCACCGACGATCTCGCTGATTTCCTGGGTGATGTCGGCCTGCCGGGCCGCGTTGGCAAGTCGGGTGAGGGACTTGATGAGGTCGTCCGCGTTGTCGGTCGCCGCCTTCATCGCCCGACGGGTCGCCGCGTGCTTCGAGGCGGCCGCCTGGAGCAGCGCGTTGTAGACCCGGCTCTCGACGTACCGCGGGAGCAGCGCGTCGAGCACCTCTTCGGGCGAAGGCTCGAAGTCGTAGAGCGGGAGGACCTCGGGGCCGTTCTTGAGGGCCGACTTGAGGACCTCCGCCGACTCCTCCGCGCTCTTCTCGAAGGTGAGCGGCAGCATCCGGCTCTCGATCGCCGTCTGCGTCATCATCGAGACGAACTCGGTGTAGACGATGTGGAGTTCGTCGACCCCGCCCTGCGCGGCGGTCTCCGCCTTGATCGCCTCGATCAGCGGCTCGGCGACCGCCTTGGCGTCGGCGTACGACGGCTCGTCGGTGAAGCCCGTCCAGGACCGCTCCACCGGCCGGTCGCGGAACCCGTAGTAGGCCGCGCCCTTGGAGCCGACGATGTGGTTGACGACCTCCTTGCCCTCACCGATCAGCCGGTTGGTGAGCTGCTCGGCGGCCTTGATGGCGTTGGAGTTGTAGCCGCCCGCGAGCCCGCGGTCGCTGGTGATCAGGAGGACCGCGGCCCGGGTCGGGCGCTCCGTCTCCGTCGTCAGCCAGTGCTGAACGCCGGAGCCCTGCGCGACGGCGCTCACCGCGCGGGTGAGCTCCTTCGCGTACGGCTCGGAGGCCGCCACCTTGCGCTGCGCCTTGACGATGCGCGAGGCGGCGATCATCTCCATCGCCTTGGTGATCTTCTTGGTCGCGGAGACGGACTTGATCCGGCTCTTGTAGACCTTGAGCTGGGACCCCATGCTCAGCCCTCGCCCAGGAGCTTGCCGTCCGAGGTCTCGAACTGCTTCCTGAACTCGTCGACCGCGTCGCCGAGGGCCGTGAGCGTGTCGTCGGACATCTTGCCGCCCTCGACGATGCTCGTGAGCAGACCCTTCTGCGTGCGGTGCATGTACTCCAGCAGCTCGGTCTCGAAGCGCTTGACGTCCTCGACCGGCACGTCGTCCATCTTGCCCTTGGTGCCGGACCAGACGGAGACGATCTGGTCCTCGGTGGAGAACGGCGCGTACTGCGGCTGCTTGAGCAGCTCGGTCATCCGCTTACCGCGCTCCAGCGCCTGCTTCGACGCGGCGTCGAGGTCGGAGCCGAAGGCCGCGAAGGACTCCAGCTCGCGGTACTGCGCCAGGTCGACGCGGAGCGACCCCGTGATCTGCTTGATCGCCTTGTGCTGGGCCGAACCACCCACACGGGAGACCGAGATGCCGACGTTGAGCGCGGGGCGCTGGCCGGCGTTGAAGAGGTCGGACTCCAGGAAGCACTGGCCGTCGGTGATGGAGATGACGTTGGTCGGAATGAACGCCGAGACGTCGTTCGCCTTCGTCTCGACGATCGGGAGGCCCGTCATCGAACCGGCACCCATGTCGTCGGAGAGCTTCGCGCAGCGCTCCAGCAGCCGCGAGTGCAGGTAGAAGACGTCGCCCGGGTAGGCCTCGCGGCCCGGCGGACGACGGAGCAGCAGCGAGACCGCACGGTAGGCGTCGGCCTGCTTGGTGAGGTCGTCGAAGACGACGAGGACGTGCTTGCCCTGGTACATCCAGTGCTGGCCGATCGCCGAACCGGTGTACGGGGCGATGTACTTGAAGCCGGCCGGGTCGGAGGCGGGAGCGGCCACGATGGTCGTGTACTCCAGCGCACCGGCCTCCTCCAGGGAGCCGCGCACCGAGGCGATCGTGGAGCCCTTCTGGCCGACCGCGACGTAGATGCAGCGCACCTGCTTGTCGGGGTCGCCCGAGCGCCAGTTCTCGCGCTGGTTGATGATCGTGTCGACGCAGAGCGCGGTCTTGCCGGTCTGACGGTCGCCGATGACGAGCTGGCGCTGGCCGCGGCCGACCGGCGTCATCGTGTCGACCGCCTTGTAGCCGGTCTCCATCGGCTCGTGCACCGACTTGCGCTGCATCACCGTGGGGGCCTGCAGTTCGAGGGCGCGGCGGCCCTCGGTCTCGATCTCGCCGAGGCCGTCGATCGGGGCGCCCAGCGGGTCGACGACGCGGCCGAGGTAGCCGTCGCCGACCGGGACGGAGAGCACCTCGCCGGTGCGGTACACCGACTGGCCCTCCTCGATGCCGCTGAACTCACCCAGCACGACCGTGCCGACCTCGCGCTCGTCGAGGTTGAGGGCGAGGCCGAGGGTGCCGTCCTCGAACTTCAGCAGCTCGTTCGCCATGGCCGAGGGGAGCCCCTCGACCCTTGCAATGCCGTCGCCGGCAACGCTGACCGTACCGACCTCTTCGCGCGAGGCCGCGTCCGGTGTGTACGACTGGACAAAGTTCTCCAGCGCGTCCCGGATCTCATCCGGCCGGATCGTGAGCTCCGCCATCTGGGTTCCCTGCTCTCCTTGTTGGGACCGTAAGTCACTTCGGGCCTGGGGCCGCCGCTTCGGCGACGCTCACCTGAGCTTCCCCAGGAGATCCCCTGTACGGCCCAACTCGGGCCGCTGTCGTGCTTGTTGAGTTGGTGTGGCGCCTGCGGCGCCGAGGTGCTGCCTGCTGCCCTGGGGCGTCGGCAGCGACCCGCGGTGGACGTCCGGAGCCGCGCGGCTCCGCCTCCCCCGGCGACCGGCCTGCGGCCGATCGCCCCGGGGACGTCAGCCGGCCATCCGCCGTTCCGCCTCCCCGACGCGCTCCGCGAGGGAGCCGTCGATGACCTCGTCCCCGACCCGGACCGAGATCCCGCCGAGGATCGTCGGGTCGACGTCGAGGTTGAGGTGGACCTCGCGTCCGTACAGCTTCGCGAGTGCGGCGCCGAGGCGCTGCTTCTGCTGGTCGCTGAGCGGGACTGCGGAGGTCACCACGGCGACCGACCGGTTGCGCCGCTCGGCCGCCAGCTTGGACAGACCTTCGAGTCCGCCCTCAAGGCTACGTCCTCGCGACTCGGTGACGAGCCTGGTGATCAGACGCTCGGTGACGGGCTCGGCCCGGCCCCCGAGCAGCCGGTGCACCAGCTCGGCCTTGGCCTCACCGCCGGACTCCCGCGAGAGCGCGGCCCGCAGCCGCGGCTCCGCGCTCAGGATGCGGCCGAAGCGGAAGAGCTCGTCCTCGACGCCGTCGAGGGAGCCGTCGCGCTCGGCTGCGATGAGGTCGGCGGAGTCGGCGAGCTCTTCGACGGTGTCGACGAGGTCACGCGAGACCGACCAACGCGACCGCACCATGCCCGCGGCGAGGTCGACGACCTCGCCGCTCACCTTGTCGCCGAGGACGCGCCTGACGAGTCCGGCCTTGGCCTCACCGTCCTGCGAAGGGTCGGTGAGGGCTCGCCTGAGCCCGACCTCGCGCTCCAACAGGGCTGTCACGGCGGCGAGCTCGTCGGCGAGAGACCTGGCGTCGGCCGACGTGCCGTCGGCGAGCGCCTGCAGGTTCTCGCGTGCGGCTGCCGCCGCCTCACGGCTCGCTCCGTTCATCGGCCTGCCTCGGCCTTCTCCTCGAGGTCGTCGAGGAACCGGTCGATCGTGCGGCTCTGCCTGGCGTGGTCCTCAAGGGACTCGCCGACCAGCTTGCCGGCGAGCTCGGTCGCGAGCTTGCCGACGTCCTGGCGCAGCGCCTGGGCGGCCTGCTTGCGGTCCGCCTCGATCTGGGTGTGGCCGGCCGCGACGATCTCGTCGCGCTGCCGCTGGCCTTCGGCACGCATCTCGGCGATGAGCGCCGCACCCTGCTCCTGCGCCTCGGAGCGCAGCCGGGCGGCCTCGTGGCGGGCCTCCGCGAGCTGGTCCTTGTACTGCTGGAGGACGTCGTTCGCTTCTTGCTGGGCCGCCTCGGCCTTCTCGATGCCGCCCTCGATGGCCTCACGGCGCTCGTCCAGAACCTTGTTGATGTTCGGGAGGAGCTTCTTCCAGAGGAAGAAGAAGACGATGGCGAAAGCGAGCAGGCCGATGACGAGCTCTGGAATCGGCGGGACGAGGGGGTTCTGCTCCTCCTCGGCCGCCAGCTGAACCAGGGCGTTCACATCAGTGCCTTTCGTCGACAGAAGCAGTTCGGTGAGTGGAATCAGACACCGAACACGAACGGCATGACGATGCCGATCAGGGCGAGCGCCTCACAGAACGCGAAGCCGAGGATCTGGTTCTGGCGGATGAGGCCGGCGGCCTCGGGCTGGCGGGCGAGCGCCTGGGTGCCGTTACCGAAGACGATGCCGACGCCGATGCCCGGGCCGATGGCGGCGAGACCGTAGCCGACCGAACCGAGGGAGCCGGAAACACCTTCGGCGAGGAAAGTCTGCGTAGCGGACATGCTGTTTCTTCCTTCTTTTCATGCGGGCCGGTGGGGGTTGGCCACCGGTTGGCCTGAGCCGGGGAACCGGGCGGTGCTCAGTGGTTCTCGGCGAGCGCGCCCTGGATGTAGTTGCAGGTCAGGAGGACGAAGACATACGCCTGGATCGCCTGGATGAAGAGCTCGAAAGCGACCATCGCGATCGTCATCACGAACGAGACCGCGGCGTACGCGATACCGATGCCGTTCAGCAGGTACCAGCTCGCGATCGTGAACATCACGATCAGCAGGTGTCCCGCGAACATGTTGGCGAAGAGCCGGACGGCGTGCGTGAAGGGCCGCACGAGCAGGTTCGAGAAGAACTCGATGAGCATCGCGAGCGGCAGCACGGGACCGAGCGACTTGTCGTAGCCGGTGAAGTTCTTCCAGGCGCCGGTCCAGCCGTGCCGCTTGAACGTCAGGGAGACCCAGATGATGTAGACGAGCGCGGCGAGGACCATCGGGTACGCGATGATCGACGTCACGGGGAACTGGGCGAGCGGGATCACGGACCAGAGGTTCATGACCCAGATGAAGAAGAACAACGCCACCACGAACGGGACGTACTTCTCGCCCTCGCGCTTTCCGAGGTTCTCGTAGACCACGCCCCTGCGGACGAAGTCGTAGCCGGCCTCGCCGACCATCTGGAGCTTGCCCGGCACGAGCTGCGGCTTGTTGAAGGCGGCCCAGAAGAACCAGACGATCGCCAGGGTGCCCACGAGGGCGAGCAGCATGGGCTTGTTGAACTCGAAGCCGCCGACCGTGAAGAGCGGCTCGAAGACGAAAGAGTGGAGCCCCGGAGCCGGGAAGCCGCAACCGTCGAAGATGTGGCAATCGGTCTCGAAGGCGAGCATCTGGTCAGCACTCACCGCGAGCTCCTTCTGCATGGCGCATGGATACGGCTACCTCGATGTGTCGGCGCGGCGCGGGGCCGCGGGGCGGCACTGGACTGGTGTTACGGATGTGGGGGCGGCGGACGGTTCGCGAGGGGCGCGGGCCGTTCCGTCGCCGGGAACCTGCCTGCTCGACCACCCGCACCTGCTGCGCCGCAGTTGGCAAAGGACGATAGCAGTTGCTCGAACGAGCGCTTATTCCGCCCCTACGTCTGCCCCGCGTCACGAACTCGCCCCCGAGGCCACCTGCTTGCCGGTCTCGGACGAATCGGGCTCGATATAGAGGATCTTGGCCTTCGAGTGCGAGAGGGCCTGGCACACGACCCAGACCACGGTGGCACCGAGCAGCGTGAAGGCGAACGCCTTGGTGTCGAAGAGCGTGGTGTTCTTGAAGACCGCCAACACGACCGCGAGCAGCAGGATCTGCGTCGTGTACAGCATCAGGCCCATGGCCTGGAAGAGGTGCGGAAAGGATTTGGCGGTCCGCTGGAGAACGATCTGGCCGATCCCCATGAAGAGGATCACCACGAACGCTCCGACGGCCGCACCGATTGCTCCTTTGCCGCCTGCGAGTACGCCGCTGAGCACCGCGCCCGCGGCACCCGCGAGAGCGGTCGGGACGGCGCAGTGCAGCAGCATGCGAGCGTCGGGCGACTGCATGGGGCTTGCTCCGGAGGTCTTGGGGGTTGTCGTCGTTGACGAGCGGCACCCCGGTCGATGAAGGCCGTTACCGATCAACACCTCGCCGACGGGCCGCCGTTCAGCATTTGCACGAGGACACATCGACCGGTCACCGGGGTTCGTGAACGGTATCACAAACTATTTGATGAGGTCTTTACCCGCCCCCTGTGCTGCCTGTCACATACACAGAGTTCGGTCTGTGCGCCCCTCCCGCGGTCGCGAACTCACCTCGTTTTCACGGAGAGTGGAGACGCGCACACTCGCCGCGCTACTTCCCGCTGCCCGACGAGCGGCGCAGGAACGGAGTTCGGCGCTCGCCGCTGGCGGTGGCGCCGTTGGGCACAGCGAACGCCGGCTCGCGCTCGGCCTCCTCGCGCCCCTGCCCCGCCTCGGCCTCTCCGTCGTCCGCGCTCTGCGTGCTGTGTGTGCGGCCTGAGGCGCCTGTTGCGAGGCCGTCCGGGGATTCCCCCGCCGCCTCCCCGCCGGGCCGCCCGACCGCCTCCTCCGGGCCGTGCGCACCCTCAACTCCCGTACCGCGAACGCCGGATGGCCTCCGGTACCGCGGGGGCACGAGCGCGTACGCCCAGTGCGGCACGCTCGGCCGGAACCTCGGGAAGAGCAGCGCGCCGAGCCCGAAGGCACTCAGCACCACGATGGCGAGGACGATCGCGAGGCTCGACGAGCGCACCGAGAACGCCACGGTGCCGAAGGCGATCAGCGCCGCCCAGAAGTACATGATCAGGACCGCGCGGCTGTGCGAGTGCCCGATCTCCAGGAGTCGGTGGTGGAGGTGGCCGCGGTCGGCGGCGAACGGCGAACGGCCGCTCCAGGTACGGCGGACGATCGCCAGCACCAGGTCGGCGAAGGGGATGGCGATGATCGTCAGCGGCAGCACCAGCGGGATGTAGAGCGGCACCATCGTGTGGACCGCGTCCTTCATCGAACCGCCCGACTCCTCGACGAGGAGGTCCGGGTCGACCTGGCCCGTGATGGAGACGGCACCGGCCGCCAGCACCAGCCCGATCAGCATCGATCCGGAGTCGCCCATGAAGATCCGCGCCGGATGCATGTTGTGCGGCAGGAAACCGAAGCACATGCCCATGAGCACCGCGGCGAAGAGCGTCGCGGGCGCCGCCGCCTCGATGCCGTAGCCGTACCAGATCCGGTAGGCGTACATGAAGAACGCCGCGGCGGCGATGCAGACCATGCCGGCCGCGAGTCCGTCGAGGCCGTCGACGAAGTTGACCGCGTTGATCGTCACGACCACCAAAGCGACGGTGAGCAGCGTCCCCTGGAGCGGCGTGAGCGCGACGTTGCCGACGCCCGGCACGGGGAGCCACAGGATGGTGAGGCCCTGGAGCACCATGACGCCGGCAGCGATCATCTGGCCGCCGAGCTTCACCAGCGCGTCCACGCCCCACTTGTCGTCGAGCACGCCGATGAGCCAGATGAGCCCGGCGCCGGAGAGGAGCGCGCGCGGCTCGTCCGAGAGGTGGAACAGGTCGCCGATGTTGGTGAGTTGGGAGGCGGCGAGGAGCCCGGCGCAGAGGCCGCCGAACATGGCGATGCCGCCGAGGCGCGGCGTCGGCTCGCGGTGCACGTCGCGCGCCCTGATCTCCGGCATGGCCCGGGCGGCGATGGCGAACTTCCGCACCGGCCCGGTCAGCAGGTAGGTGACCGCGGCCGTGACGCAGAGCGTCAGCAGATATTCACGCACGGGCTCCCCAGAGGTCTCGCTCGAATCCTGGCCCACACCTTAGGACACCGCACCACGTGGCTCGGTTCCCCTCTCCCGCGCCGCCCGCGGGCCGCGGCCCTCCGACGGGCATACCCGCCGCAACGGCGCGCGTCCCGCGCATGCGTTCAGCGGCGCTCGGTGATCAGCTCGGGCGGGACGCCCGTCAGCGCCGTCAGCACCGGGTCGAGCGCCTCGATGATCTCCTCGCCGACGCTCCTGAAGTACGGGATGGGGGCGCCGTACGGGTCGTAGATCTCGTCGGCGTCCGGGCTCGGCGCGAGGAGCCAGCCGCGGAGCGCGGCCGCGGCCTGCACCAGCGCCCTGGAGCGCTCGACGACGCCCTCCGCCGTGCCGGCCGGCGGCAGTGTGGCCGCGTCTATCGCCTTCACCAGGCGCGTGAACTCTTTGAGCGTGAAGGTGCGCAGCCCCGCGGAGTGCCCCATGGAGACGACCTGCGCGCGGTGGTCACGCGTCGCCGTGAGGACGAGGTCGGCGCGGATGACGTGCTCGTCGAGGAGCTCGCGGCCGGTGAACCCCTCGGTCTCCGCGCCCTGTTCGTGGAGCACCTGCGCCGCGTGGTCCTCCATCGGCGCCCCCTCGTGCCCCCAGGTGCCCGCCGACTCCACCACGACGCCGCTGCTCAACTCGGCGCCCAGCCGCAGCCGGAGGGCGTGCCGCGTCAGCCGCTCGGTGATCGGCGAGCGGCAGACGTTGCCGGTGGAGACGTGGAGAATGCGGAAGACACCCGAACCCCGGCCGGGCCCCGGTATGCCACGCCCTTCGGGCGGGGTCGTCAATTGCTCACCTCAAGGTCCGGTACGACCTTCCGCAGCTCCTCCTCGCTGAGCGCGCCGGCCCGCAGGAGCTTCGGCACCCTTCGAGTGACGTCCACGATCGAGGACGGCACCGGATCGGGTGTCGGGCCGCCGTCGAGGTAGACGGAGACCGAGTCGCCCAGCATCCGCTGCGCCGCCTCGCAGTCCTGCGGGGAGGCGTGGCCGCTGAGGTTCGCCGAGGAGACGGCCATCGGCCCGAACTCGGTGAGGAGTTCGATCGCCACGGGGTGGAGCGGCATCCGGACGGCGACGGTGCCCCTCGTCTCGCCGAGGTCCCAGGTGAGCGACGGCTGGTGGCGCGCGACGAGGGTGAGCGCGCCCGGCCAGAACGCATCCACCAGCTCCCACGCGAGTTCGGAGAAATCGGTCACCAGGCCGTGGAGCGTGTTGGGCGAGCCGACGAGCACGGGCGACGGCATGTTCCGCCCGCGCCCCTTCGCCTCCAGCAGGTCGCCGACGGCGTCCGAACTGAACGCGTCGGCGCCGATGCCGTAGACCGTGTCGGTGGGGAGCACGACGAGTTCGCCGCGGCGGACCGCCGAGGCGGCCTCGCGCAGGCCGGTCTTCCGGTCGGTCGCGTCGGTGCAGTCGTAACGCCGTGCCATCTACGGCACCTCCCTGCGGGCAGTGGCAAAACGTGGCCGGTTGTTGAGGTCTGGATGGTCGGCGGCATCGGCCCAGCCGCGATCCTCCGTGAAGATCCACGGCACTTGGCCGCCCTGGGTGTCCGCGTGCTCCACCACCACCACCCCTCCGGGACGCAGCAGACGGTGCGCCGCGCGCTCCAGGCCACGGATCGTGTCCAGGCCGTCCTCCCCGGAGAACAACGCGAGCGACGGGTCGTGGTCGCGGGCTTCGGGGGCTACATACTCCCACTCGGTGAGCGGGATGTACGGCGGGTTGGAGATCACCAGGTCGACCTGGCCGTCGAGTTCGGGGAGCGCGGTGAACGCGTCGGCGTGGTGCAGCGTGACGCGGGTGCCCTCGGTGTTCCGCCGCGCCCAGCCGTACGCGCCGTCGTCGAGCTCGACCGCGTGCACCCGCGAGCGGGGCACCTCCTGCGCGAGGGCGAGCGCGATCGCGCCGGAACCGGTGCAGAGATCGACGACGAGCGGCTCGGCGACGTCCATCGCGCGGACCGCGTCTATCGCCCACCCCACGACCGACTCCGTCTCCGGCCGCGGCACGAACACCCCTGCGCCCACCTCGAGTTCGAGGTACCGGAAGAACGCGCGGCCCGTGATGTGCTGGAGCGGCTCGCGGGCCTCCCGGCGGGCTACGGCCTCCCAGTAGCGGGCGTCGAAGTCGGCGTCGGCGACCCGGTGCAGCTCACCGCGGCCCACCCCGTGCACCCAGCCGGCGAGCTCCTCCGCGTCGAACCGCGGCGAGGGCACGCCCGCGTCCGCCAACCGCCTCGTCGCCTGGGCGACTTCGGCGAGCAGCACGTTCATCGCGCACTCCCTCCCACTGCGCTCTCCCCCGCCGCGCATCCGGCGGACGCCGGATGCTTCCTCACTGCGCCGCCGCCAGCTTCGCCGCGGAATCCGCGTCGACGCACGCCTGGATCACGGGATCGAGTTCACCGTCGAGCACCTGGTCGAGGTTGTACGCCTTGAACCCCACGCGGTGGTCGGAGATCCGGTTCTCCGGGAAGTTGTACGTGCGCACCCGCTCCGAGCGGTCGACCGTGCGCACCTGGCTGCGCCGTGCGTCGGACGCCTCCTTCTCGGCCTCCTCCTGGGCGGCCGCGAGGAGCCGGGCGCGGAGGATGCGCAGCGCCTGCTCCTTGTTCTGGAGCTGGCTCTTCTCGTTCTGGCAGGAGACGACGATCCCGGTGGGCTCGTGCGTGATCCGCACGGCCGAGTCCGTGGTGTTCACCGACTGACCGCCGGGCCCCGACGAGCGGTAGACGTCGATCCGCAGGTCGTTCTGGTTGATCTCGACGTCGACCTCCTCCGCCTCGGGGAGGACGAGCACGCCGGCGGCCGAGGTGTGAATGCGCCCCTGCGACTCCGTCGCAGGCACCCGCTGCACGCGGTGCACCCCGCCCTCGTACTTCAGCCGGGCCCATACGCCCTGCCCCGGCTCGGTGCCGCCCTTGGTCTTCACCGCGACCTGGGCGTCCTTGTACCCGCCGAGATCCGACTCGGTCGACGCGATGAGCTCGGTCTTCCAGCCGCGGCGCTCGGCGTAGCGCAGGTACATCCGGAGCAGGTCGCCGGCGAAGAGCGCCGACTCGTCGCCGCCCTCGCCCGCCTTGATCTCCAGGATGACGTCCTTTTCGTCGCTCGGGTCGCGCGGCACGAGGAGCAGGCGCAGGCGCTCGGTGAGCTCCTCCTCGCGGGCCTGGAGCTCCTTCACCTCGTCGGCGAACTCCGGCTCCTCGGCGGCGAGTTCACGCGCGGTGGCGATGTCCTCGCCGGTCTGCCGCCACGCGCGGTAGGCGCCCACGATCGGGGTGAGCTCCGCGTACCGCTTGTTGAGCCGCCTCGCCCTGGCCTGGTCCGCGTGGATCGCGGGGTCGGCGAGCTGCTTCTCGAGGTCGCTGTGCTCCCCGATCAGCTCCTCGACAGCCTCGAACATCGTGTGGTCCCTCGTCTGGAGAAGAAAGCGGAACGGCCGTGCGGCGGCCGGGGCCGTGAGCGGTCCACCGAACCACCGCAGCAAAAGAGCGCCGGCCGCGCCACCCGTGCGGGGCGGCGGCGGACCGGCGCTGCGGCGTCGCTACTTCTTCCCCGTGCCGGCGTTCTTGCCGAAGCGGGCCTCGAAGCGGGCCACACGGCCACCGGTGTCGAGGATCTTCTGCTTGCCCGTGTAGAACGGGTGGCACGCCGAGCAGATGTCGGCGCGGATCTGGCCGGCGCCGATGGTGCTGCGGGTGGTGAAGGAGTTGCCGCAGGTGCAGCTCACCTGGGTCTCCACGTACTCCGGGTGGATGTCGCGCTTCAAGGTTTCTCCTAATGTCCGGGAGGGCGCCGGGTCGGGAGGCGGGTTGCCGCCCGTGAACCGGGACCGACGGTCAAGTTTGCCACCTGGTGCCGCGTGCCCCAAAACCGGGTGCTCGCGCCGGGCGCAGCCATCGGAGCCGCGCCGTCAACGCTCGTCGGCGGCCGGGTTCGCCTGGTTCGACGGCTTCGTGCCGTCCCTTATGACGCCGTCCACGTCGGCCGCGTCCCCCGCGGAGTTCTTCGTCGCCGACTTCGGTATCGGACGGTCCTTCTTCAGCGCCTTCCAGACCTGGGCCGTCTTGCCGGAGATCGGGACGACGCGGTTCTCGTCCCGCGGGTCGTACCGCACGGGCAGCGTCGTCATCTGCATGTCGTCCGAGGTGACGCCCTTGAGCGTCTTCGCCAGCCCCGAGAGGTCGTTGACCGAGTCGAGGTCCGAATCGGTGGTGAGCGCCGAGGTGGCGGTGTCGGCGAGGTCGTAGAGCCGCTTGGGGTTGCTGAACAGGCCGACGGAGTTGACCTGGTCGATGAGCGACTTCACGAACGACTGCTGGAGCTGGATGCGCCCCAGGTCGCTCCCGTCCCCGACGCCGTGCCTGGTGCGCACGAGGCCGAGCGCCTGCTCGCCGTCGAGCCGGTGGGTGCCGGCCGGGAGCGTCAGGTGGCTCTCCTTGTCGTCGATCGACTCGGTCGTCGTCATCTTGACGCCGCCGAGCGTGTCGATCAGCTTCTTGAACCCGTCGAAGTCGACCTCGACGTAGTGGTCCATGCGCACGCCCGACAGCGACTCCACCGTCTTGACCGCGCACGCCGGACCGCCCACCTGGTAGGCGGTGTTGAACATCGCGCGCTGAGCGGGAGCGCCCTGGCGCTCGCTCTCGCCGTCGTCGCCCTTCTTGGCGCCCTCGTTCTTCGCGTCGCCGTCGGCCGCGCAGGTCGGCCGGTCGACGACGGTGTCGCGCGGGATCGAGACGACGGTCGCGCGGTCGTGGTCCTCGTTGACGTGCACGATCATCGCGGTGTCCGAGCGCGAGGAGCCGTCGTCCTGCCCGTACGAGGAGTTGTCCCCGGCCCGGCTGTCCGAGCCGAGGACGAGTATGTCCATCGACCCGCCGGGGGCGTCCTCGGGACGGTCCGTGCCGAGCGCCGCGTTGATGTCGACGCCCGAGATGTTCCCGTTGAACTTGACGTACGCGACCCCGAGCCCCGCACCGCCGAGTGCCACGGCCCCCGCGACCGTGCACGCACCGATCACCAACGCCTTCCGACGCCGGGTGCGCGGCTTGCGGCGACGGCCCGTGGGGCGCGCCGCCCACGTGCGGGGCTCCCGCCCTGCCGTCCCCTCGCTGCTGTCGCCCGTCATCTTCACTTCCCTCGGTATGCGGTGTGGCTTCCTTGCTGGACGCCCGTGCCTTCGCGGCAGGGTTGCACAGTGCGCCTCCGGGACGGGTAAAGCGCCTGCCAATGGAACGAGGACGGCAAAGGCCCCCTTCTCCGCCTTTCCTCTCGGTTTTACCTGCGAGAACGCGGACTCGCTCGTCGTGCGCGGGGGTCCGCCGCCCCCCGTCGGCCTGTGCGAAAGCTCTCAGGGCGCCGAACGCCGTGGTCACATACGGCGAGGGCCGCCCCACCCGATGTGGTGGGACGGCCCTCGGTTCTGCGCCCGGACGAGTGCGTGCACTCGTCCGGGACAGCGGCTCAGTCGCTGCCGTTGCCCGGGGTGGGCGTCGTCTTCTGGATCTGGAGCAGGAACTCCGCGTTGGACTTGGTCTTCTTCATGCGGTCGAGGAGCAGCTCGACCGCCTGCTGCTGGTCGAGCGCGTGGAGCACTCGGCGCAGCTTCCAGACGATCTGGAGCTCGTCGTTCCCCATGAGGATCTCCTCCTTGCGGGTGCCGGACGCGTCGACGTCCACCGCGGGGAAGATCCGCTTGTCCGAGAGCTTCCGCTCCAGCTTCAGCTCCATGTTGCCGGTGCCCTTGAACTCCTCGAAGATCACCTCGTCCATGCGGGAGCCGGTCTCGACCATCGCCGTCGCGACGATGGTGAGGGAGCCGCCGTCCTCGATGTTCCGCGCGGCGCCGAAGAACTTCTTCGGCGGGTAGAGCGCGGTGGAGTCCACACCGCCGGACAGGATGCGGCCGGACGCCGGCGCGGCGAGGTTGTAGGCGCGGCCGAGGCGGGTGATCGAGTCGAGGAGCACGACGACGTCGTGCCCGAGCTCGACGAGCCGCTTGGCCCGCTCGATCGCCAACTCCGCGACGGTGGTGTGGTCTTCGGCGGGGCGGTCGAAGGTCGAGGAGATGACCTCGCCCTTCACCGACCGCTGCATGTCGGTGACCTCCTCGGGCCGCTCGTCGACGAGGACGACCATGAGGTGGCACTCGGGGTTGTTGGTGGTGATCGCGTTGGCGACCGCCTGCATGATCATGGTCTTACCGGTCTTCGGCGGTGCCACGATCAGGCCGCGCTGCCCCTTGCCGATCGGCGTGACCAGGTCGATGATCCGCGTCGTCAGCTGGTTCGGCTCCGTCTCCAGACGCAGCCGCTCCTGCGGGTAGAGCGGGGTGAGCTTGGTGAACTCCGCGCGGCCCTTGCCGTTCTCGGGCGACATGCCGTTGACGGAGTCGAGGCGCACGAGCGCGTTGAACTTCTCGCGCCGCTCCCCCTCGCGGGGCTGGCGCACGGCACCGGTGACGTGGTCGCCCTTGCGGAGGCCGTTCTTGCGGACCTGCGCGAGCGAGACGTACACGTCGTTCGGACCCGGCAGGTAGCCGGAGGTGCGCACGAACGCGTAATTGTCGAGGATGTCGAGGATGCCTGCGACCGGGATCAGGACGTCGTCCTCGGCGATCTGCGGCTCGCTGACGTCGTCGCGGCCGCGACGCCCCCTGCGGTCGCGGTAGCGGCCGCGGCGGCCGCGCC
>NZ_AJTQ01000140.1 GCF_000262345.1 Streptomyces xiaopingdaonensis
TCGTTGTTGTTGCCGCGGCCGCCGCCCTGGTTGTTCTGGTGCTGACCGCCGCCGCCACCGCCGTCGTTGTTCTTGTTGCGGTTGCGCTGGCGGTCGCGCTTCGACTGGCGGTCCTGCTGCTGCTTGTTGCCGCCGTCGGAACCGCCCTTGCCCTCACCGCTCTTGGAGCCTTCGCCCTTCGGCTCCTGCCTGCGGTCCTGGCTGTTGGACTGGCCGTCCTTGGGCTGACTGTCCTTGGGCTGGCCGTCCTTGGCGCCGTCCTGCTTCTGGGTGTCCTTGCCGGACTTGCCCTCGCCGCCCTCGGCGTCGGACTTGGCGCCCTGGCCGCGGCGGTTGCGGCGCTCGGCCTGCTCGTCGCCGTCGGTCTGCACGGGGATGTCGATCTGCTGCTGCCGCTCTTCCTCGTCGCCGGTGCGCGCCTTGGAGGTGGCGCGCCGCTTCGGCTTCTCCGACGCGGCTTCGGCCCCGGACTCGTTCTCCGCGGCCTGCTTCGCAGACTCCTTCGCGCCCTTGGCAGGCGCGGACTTCTGCCCCGACGAAGCAGCCGACGAACTACCGGAACTCGACGAACTACCGCCTGCCTGCCTCTCCTTGATGACCTCGATCAGCTGGCCCTTGCGCATCCGCGCAGTGCCCTTGATTCCGAGTTGGGAGGCGACCTGCTGAAGCTCGGCGAGGACCATGCCCTCAAGGCCGGTGCCGGAGCGCCGGCGCCGGGGTGCGGCACCGGTGGAAGCGTCCGTGGCAGGCCCGGCGGCACTCTCGGCGGAGCTGCCGGCGGCGTTTGCGGCTCCCTGACCCTCAGGCCCGGAAGGAGCGGCGTTGACGCCCATCAGATCGGTGGTGTCGCTCACGAAGGGTCCTTCCCTGGAGCGGACGTCGGCCCTACTGGCTCGGCGACCGGTTGTGCTGTCCGGCTCGAGTCCTTGCACTGCGGACCTGACCGGGACGGTGGCCCCGCCTGGATGTACGGCGGGGAGATCAATTCAGTGGTTGACGCGAAGCTGTGATTCGGGGCTTCGTGCCGACTCCGGAGCGTGCTCGACGCTGCCTGGATGCGATCACGCAGAGTGGGAGACTCCTGGAAGAAGTGGTGGTCCCTGCCGGGCCTGCCAGGCCCGAGATAGTGCCGCACTTTACGTGCCGTCACAGATATCTGCGGGAGACCCACGAGACTGCGTGTGCTGACTTGAGGTTAACACTACCGGGCCCAACAAACATTCCCCCTCTCGCAGACCGGCGATCACCTGTCACCGGCCGTCGTCCCCGCCCGCAGCGCGGCGGGCACCCCCTGCCGGCCCGTCCTCCGGGGCCGGCGATCTGTCCGACGCGTGCAACGGGAGCACGCTCGCGCCCGCGCTGTCGAGGACGAGCCGGTTCGCCGTCCAGCCCTCGCCCGCGAGCCTCGCGACCTTCTCCGCAGCCCCTTCGTCACCCGGAAGTGCGAGGACGGTGGGGCCCGCGCCCGAGATGACGGCCGGGACGCCGTCCGCGCGCAGCCGTCGGACGAGCTCCGCGCTCCCGGCCATGGCGGGGGCTCGGTACTCCTGGTGCAGGCGGTCCTCCGTCGCCGCGAGCAGCAGCTCGGGCCGACGCGTCAACGCCTCGACGAGGAGGCCGGCGCGCGCCGCGTTGAAGGCCGCGTCGACGTGCGGCACGGAGCGCGGGAGCAGCCCTCTGGCGGTCTCGGTGAGCAGCGGGTCGGCCGGGACGAAGACCACCGGATCGATGGACTCGGCGGGTTCCATCCGGATCGCGCGGGCGGCCCCGTTCTCCGTCCAGGCGAGGGTGAAGCCGCCGAGGAGGCAGGCCGCGACGTTGTCCGGGTGGCCCTCGATCTCGGTGGCGAGCTCGAGGAGCGCGGCGTCGTCGAGGCGGGCCTCACCGCCCGTGGTGACGGCGCGGGCCGCGACGATACCGGCACAGATCGCCGCCGAGGAGGAGCCGAGGCCGCGGCCGTGCGGGATGCGGTTGGCGCAGACGATCTCCAGGCCGCGGGGCTGACCGCCGAGGAGGTCGAAGGCGCTGCGCATCGCGCGCACGAGCAGGTGGTTCTCGTCGCGCGGAAGGGTGTCGGCGCCTTCGCCCGCGAGGTCGATGTGCAGACCGGAGTCGGCCACCCGTACGACCAGGTCGTCGTAGAGGCCGAGGGCGAGGCCCAGGGCGTCGTACCCGGGACCGAGGTTGGCGCTGGTGGCGGGGG
>NZ_AJTQ01000141.1 GCF_000262345.1 Streptomyces xiaopingdaonensis
GATGACTCTCCTTGGTTTGGTTTGCGGCGACCCCTGAGGCCGCGGCTGCGAGCCGGACCGGCCTGGACCCGGCGCTTCCGCGGAGGCTCCGGCTGCGGCCTGGCAAACCGAGCAGGAACCCTTCCGAGGGACATCGCGCGGGGCGGGGTGAACGCCAGCCTATCGAAGGAAGGTTCAGTGGCGACATAGGGCGCACGGGAGGCGCACGATGCGTGTCGAAAGCCGCCGTGCGCTCCTGTGCCGCCGGGCGCCCTGCCGCCCCGGCCCACCGGTCGTGCGCGGCCCCCGGCCCCGCGCCGCTGCGAACAGGCCCTGGAACGGGGAAAGTTGGGAACGTACGCACGCGGCCGTACGCCGTACGCCGTGCGCAGGGCGCGCGAGCCGTACGTCCCACGGCCGCGCACGGGCCGGCGGTACGCCCGTACGCAAATCGGCGCGCCCGTGCGGGAGTTCGGCGGTGTGCCGAACTCCCGCACGGGTCAGGCGAGTCCGAGCCTGTCGGCCGCGGCGTCGGCGTCGACGGGGACGGTGACGGGCTGGGGCGCTCCGGCGACCGCCCAGTCCGGGTCCTTGAGGCCGTTGCCCGTCACCGTGCAGACGACACGCTGGCCCGGGTCGAGCCGGCCCTGCTCGGCGGCCTGGAGGAGGCCGGCGACCGACGCCGCGGACGCCGGCTCGACGAAGACGCCCTCCTGGGAGGCCAACCTCCGGTAGGCACGCAGGATCTGACGGTCCGTTACCGAATCGATGAATCCGCCCGAGGCGTCACGCGCCTGCTCGGCGAGGGTCCAGGAGGCCGGGTTGCCGATGCGGATGGCGGTGGCGATCGTCGTCGGCTCCTCGACGGCCTCGCCACGGACGATCGGGGCGGCCCCCGACGCCTGGAAGCCCCACATGCGCGGGGCACGGGTGGCCGGGCCCTCCTTGGCGTACTCGCTGTACCCCTTCCAGTACGCCGTGATGTTCCCGGCGTTGCCGACGGGGAGCACATGGATGTCGGGGGCGTCGCCGAGCATGTCGACGATCTCGAAGGCGGCCGTCTTCTGGCCCTCGATCCGCACCGGGTTGACCGAGTTGACGAGCGCCACCGGGTACTTCTCCGAGAGGCCGCGGGCGAGCGTCAGGCAGTCGTCGAAGTTCCCCTCGACCTGGAGGATCTGCGCGCCGTGCACGAGCGCCTGCCCCATCTTGCCGAGTGCGATCTTGCCCTGGGGTACGAGCACGGCGCAGACCATCCCCGCGCGCACCGCGTACGCGGCGGCCGAGGCCGAGGTGTTGCCGGTGGAGGCGCAGATGACCGCCTGCGCGCCCTCGTGCTTCGCCTTGGTGATCGCCATCGTCATCCCGCGGTCCTTGAAGGAACCCGTCGGGTTGGCGCCCTCCACCTTCAGATGGACGTCGCACCCCGTGAGCTCGGAGAGGACGGGCGCGTGGACCAGCGGGGTGCCGCCCTCGCGGAGGGTCACCGGGGTGGCCTCGGGGGCGACCGGGAGGCGGTCGCGGTACTCCTCGATGACGCCGCGCCACTGGTGGGTCGCGGCAGCCGGCATGACGGCACTGTCCATGATGGTCACTTGTTCCTTACTCCCCTTCGACCCGCATGATGCTTGCGACGCCACGCACGGTGTCCAACCGCCGCAGCGCCTCGACGGTGGCGCTGAGCGCCGCGTCCGTCGCCCGGTGGGTGACGACCACCAGCCATGCGTCGTTCTTCGAACCTTCCTTGCCCTGCTGCCGCACGGTGTCGATGGAGACGCCGTGCTCCGCGAAGACGTTGGCCACCTGGGCGAGCACGCCCGACTTGTCCGCCACGTCGAGGCTGATGTGGTAGCGCGTGACCACGTCGCCCATGGGCGAGACGGGCAGCCGCGTGTACGCGGACTCGCCCGCGCCCCGGGCGCCGTTGAGCTTGTTGCGGGCGGCCGAGACGAGGTCGCCGAGGACCGCGGAGGCCGTCGGCGAACCGCCGGCGCCCGGCCCGTAGAACATGAGCTGCCCTGCGGCCTCGGACTCGACGAAGACCGCGTTGTACGCCTCGCGGACGGAGGCGAGCGGATGGCTGAGCGGGATCATCGCCGGGTGCACACGGGCCGTGACCGAGCGGCCGCCGGGGGTGCGTTCGCAGATGGCGAGGAGTTTGACGGTGCAGCCCATGCGTTTCGCCGAGGCCATGTCGGCGGCCGTCACGTCGGTGAGGCCCTCGCGGTGCACGTCGTCGAGGCGGACGCGGGTGTGGAAGGCGAGGCCGGCGAGGATCGCGGCCTTCGCTGCCGCGTCGAAGCCCTCGACGTCGGCTGTCGGGTCGGCCTCCGCGTAGCCGAGGGCGGTCGCCTCGTCGAGCGCCTCGCTGTAGCCGGCGCCGGAGGAGTCCATCCGATCGAGGATGAAGTTGGTCGTGCCGTTGACGATGCCGAGGACCCGGTTGACGTTGTCGCCGGCGAGGGACTCGCGCAGCGGGCGCACGAGCGGGATCGCGGCGGCGACCGCGGCCTCGTAGAAGAGGTCGGCGTCGTGCTTCTCCGCGGCCTCGTGGAGGGTGGCGCTGTCCTCCGCGAGGAGCGCCTTGTTCGCCGTGACGACGCTGGCGCCGTGCTCGAACGCGGTGGTGATGAGCCTGCGTGCCGGCTCGATTCCACCGATCACCTCGACGACGAGGTCGACGTCCTCGCGCGCCGCGAGCCCCTCGGCGTCCGTCGTCACGAGCGAGGGGTCGATGCCGGCGCGCACCCGGTCGGGTCGCCGGACGGCGACGCCGGCGAGCTCGACGGGGGCGCCGACGCGCTGGGCGAGGTCCTCGGCGTGCGTCGTCATGATGCGTGCCACCTCTGAGCCGACGACTCCACAGCCCATCAGCGCCACCTTCAGCGGACGCGTACGCATCATCAGACCTCTTCTTCGACTACTTCGACTCGCCCGCGGAACCCCGGTTCGGGCCGCCGCGGCGTCACCTCGCGTGCCGTGGCTCCGCGGGTGCCCCTGCACTGCATGCTGCACTCTGCCACCCCGTCGGTGGCGTCCCGGCCGGTCGGCGGCTTCCTCCCCTTCTGCGCGGCCCCTCCAAGTCTCACGCACCGCAGGGGAGATTCCACGCCTGGTCCATTATGTGGGACCTATGTCTCGTCACCCGACATCGGATGGGGCGGCGCTCAGCCGACGTCCAGCCTGAGCAGGTCCTCCTCCGTCTCCCTGCGCACGATCGCCCGCGCCGCGCCGTCCCGGACCGCGACCACGGGGGGCCGCGGTACGTGGTTGTAGTTGCTCGCCATCGAGCGGCAGTACGCGCCCGTCGCGGGGACGGCGAGGAGGTCGCCCGGTGCGACGTCCGAGGGCAGGAACGCGTCGCGGACGACGATGTCCCCGCTCTCGCAGTGCTTGCCGACGACCCGGCAGAGCGTCGGCTCCGCCGTCGAGGTGCGGGAAGCGAGCGAGACCGTGTACTCGGCGTCGTAGAGCGCGGTGCGGATGTTGTCCGACATCCCTCCGTCGACGCTGACATAGGTGCGCAGGCCGTCGAGCTCCTTGACCGTGCCCACCCTGTAGAGCGTGAACGCCGTCGGGCCGACGATCGCGCGCCCGGGCTCCACGGAGATCCGCGGGACCGCGAGCCCCGCGGACTCGCACTCGCGGGTGACGATGGCGCCGAGCGCCTTGGCGATCTCGTGCGGCTCCCTGGGGTCGTCCTGCGGCGTGTAGGCGATGCCGAGGCCGCCGCCGAGGTCGATCTCGGGGAGCTCGACGCCGTGTTCGTCGCGCACCTCGCGGAGGAGCCCGACCACGCGCCGGGCCGAGACCTCGAAGCCCGCCATGTCGAAGATCTGCGAGCCGATGTGCGAGTGGATACCGGTGAGCTCGAGACCGTCGAGCATCAGGACCCTGCGCACCGCCTCGGCCGCTTCCCCCTCGGCGAGCGGGATGCCGAACTTCTGGTCCTCGTGCGCGGTGGCGATGAACTCGTGGGTGTGCGCCTCGACGCCGACCGTCACCCGGATCTGCACCCGCTGGCGCCTGCCGAGCCGTTCGGCCGTGTGCGCGACCCGGGCGATCTCCTGGAAGGAGTCGAGCACGATGCGCCCGACGCCGGCCTCCACCGCGCGCTCGATCTCCGCCTCGGACTTGTTGTTGCCGTGCAGGGCGATCCGCTCGGCCGGCATGCCGCCGGCGAGCGCGGTCGCCAGCTCGCCGCCCGAGCAGACGTCGAGATGGAGGCCCTCCTCGGTGAGCCAGCGGACGACGGCGCGGGAGAGGAACGCCTTGCCCGCGTAGAAGACGTCGGCTTCCGGGCCGAACGCCTCGCGCCAGGCGCGGCAGCGGGCGCGGAAGTCCTCCTCGTCGAGGAAGTAACCGGGGGTGCCGAACTCCTCGGCGAGCGTGGAGACGTCGACGCCGCCGACGGCGACGGCGCCCTCCGCGCCGCGCTCCACCGTGCGCGCCCAGACGCGTGCGTCGAGCCCGTTGAGGTCGGCGGGGGGTGCGGTGAAGTGGCCTTCGGGGAGGACGTCGCCGTGCCGGGGGCCTGCGGGATGTGCTGACCTGCTCATGGTGCTGCCTCGGTGGTCTCGGGGAAGCCCGGCTGCGGGCGCCGGGCGGTGCGGGGTGTGCCTTCGTCCGGGTCCTTCACGTGCCGGGACCTCTCAGACACGGACGGGCGCGGTGACGCCGAGCTGGGACAGGCCGCGGGCGAGCACCGCTGTGACGGCTTCGGCGAGGGCCAGCCCCGCGCGGTGCGCGGCCCCGGGTTTCTCGTCGCCCAGGGGGAGCGTGGGGCACGTCGTCGACCAGCGGTGGAACGCTTCGGCGACGGACTCCAGACGACGTGCGGCCGAGCGCTCCTGCCCGGACGGCAGGTGCCGGGCGGCGTCGGCGAGGAGGACGAGCAGGGCGCGCTCCTGCGGGGCCGCGTACGCGTGGCCCGCGGCGCCGGCCTCCGCCTCGACGTCGAGCTCGCGCCCGGAGCGCAGCAGCGCGTGGGCGCGTGCACAGGCGTACTGGACGCGGAAGAGCGGGCTGGACTCCTCGGTGCGGACGGCGAGCGCCGCCGGGTCGTCGCCCGTGGCTGCCGACCAGTTGGCGATGTCGGCCGCCGGTGCCTCGTGGGCGCTCGGCTGCGCCGTGCCGTCCCCGGCGAGCGTGCGCACCAGCTCGGTGCGCCCTTGCGCGTCGAGCGTGACGTTGAGGAACCCGGGGCCCGAGACCTCGACGCCGCCCACGCCGGGGACTCCGGCCAACTCGGCGCGCAGCAGCCGCGCCAGGGCGCCGGGGGCGCAATGCAGCGAGGGGGCGAGGCGGAGCGGCGCCGCCGTCGCGTAGTCGCCCTTGCCGCGGGCCGGGGGCGCCTCCACCACGACGCGGTCCGGCAACGCGGCGCTGGGCGCGGGGAGCCGGCCGTCGTCGACGGCACGGTCCACGCTGCGCAGCACGAGAGCGGAGAGCCGGGCGGGGGTCACGGAAACCAGCGTATGGGAGAGGGGGCGGGGGGCGGCGACCCGGTTTCGCACCGTGGACGCAGGGTGCACATGCCGTGCGCGGACGGTGGCGGGGCGGGCGGCGGGGTCACGCCCC
>NZ_AJTQ01000142.1 GCF_000262345.1 Streptomyces xiaopingdaonensis
GGAGAGTCGGTGCAGGCGAACGCGCCCTCGCCCGAGGTCGTCGGCGACCGCGGGGGCTCGCCCTCCACGCTGTGGATCAGCTCGTGCACCAGCCGCACCAACTCGGCCGGCTCGAAGGGCTTTTCCAGGAACGCGTCGACCCCCGCCTCGGGCGACACCGTGGCCGCGCGCTGCGCGTCGCCGCGGAGCTCGGTGCACCCGCTGATCACCGCGACCGGTAGGTGGCGGGTGCGCGGATCGGAGCGCAGGCGCTCGGCCGTGGTCAACCCGTCGAGTTCCGGCATCACCGCATCGAGGGTGACGACGTCGGGGCGGACGTCGTGCACCACGTCCAGGCACTCGGCGCCGTTGGCGGCGGTCACCACCTCGAAGCCCTCCAGCTCAAGGTTGACCCTGATCAACTGCCGGATGACGCTGCTGTCGTCGACGACGAGGACCCGGCCGGACGTACGTGGCACACCGCAAAGACTAGGCCGACGACACCGGCTGCGTCCGGGTTTTCCCCGTTTCCCGCTCCCCCACCCCGCCATCCCCCCGCCTCCCCCGCACCGCCTTCACACCTCTCCCGCCCCTTCTCCGGCCGCCGGTCCCCGTTCACTCGCACCCCCGGTGTGCTGGTAGTGTTCTTCCCGTCGTCGCCGAGAGCGGCGGCAGCGCCCCCGTAGCTCAGGGGATAGAGCAACGGCCTCCGGAGCCGTGTGCGCAGGTTCGAATCCTGCCGGGGGTACTCGCAACCCAGGCGCCCAACAGGCCCTCTGCTCAGGTGCAAGCCGAGTCGGAGGGCCTGTCGTCGTGCGCGGGTCCGTGCACGCAGGTGCCCGTGGTGTGCCCCAACGAGGGCATCACGACAGGGAGTTGTGAACTCGGTCACACGCATTGCGGGCCGTCGAAGCCCGGTTGGCGATGCCCCGGCGGCCGTCGAGGGCCCCGGTCGCCGTCATCGCGACGAAGAGGCGAGGCGAGTCGGGCGCACCGCCCGCCCGCAGCGCTCCCCGGAACGGGCCGGGTTCAGGCGGCGTCGTCGCAGGCGGTGGCGGCGGACCTGTTCTGCCACGTCGCGAGGTCGTCCCGGAGGGTGCGGAGGGTGGCCTGGCGGCGTTCGATCGCGTCGCGGCCCAGGGGCAGACGGCCGGGGAGGTCGTCGCCCGTCGTGACCTCGTGGATCAGGGCGGCGCCCTTGACCGGGTCGCCGAGTTGGGTGTGGTTGGCGGTGTCGCTCCAGTCGAGGGTGGCGTGGGCCGGTGTGCCGTCGTAGGCGGGGAGGCGGCGGGCAACGGTCGACAGGGAACTGGTGCCGAGGAAGTCGGTGCGGAAGACGCCGGGCTCCACGACCATGCTCCGGATGCCGAACGGCGGCCCGCGGGATGCGCCCGTGATGAACCACGTGGACATGCGTTGCCTCTCTGTCGTCTGCAGGGGAAGGCTCCGGTCGCTGTTTCGGTGGTGGGGCGGTTTCCACTGAACCAGCTCCGGGCGGGCGGGAGAGGCCGCAGAAGTGCCCCCGTCGTCGGGGGACGGAATGGGCCACCTTCCCGCTGCCGAACCCTCCGCGGATGCGCGAGTCTTGGGTGATGGACCGTGAGCACCCCACCAGCGCACCGATGGCGGAGTTCCTCCGCTCCGCCCGCTCGCGCCTCACCCCGCAGGAAGCCGGACTCGACGATCCCGGGCTGCTGCGCCGACGCCGGGTCTCGGGGTTGCGCCGCGAGGAACTCGCCCGGCTGGCCGGGGTGAGCGTGGACTACTACACGCGCCTCGAGCAGGGCCGCAGCCGCAGCGCCTCGACCGAGGTCCTCGACGCGCTCGCCACCGCACTGCACCTCGACGACGCCGAGCGCAACCACCTGCACACCCTCGCCCGGCCCCGGCCCACCCGGCGGCGCCGCCCCCGCCCCCAGCGCGTCCACCCGGCGACCTGGGACCTGCTGGACGCCCTCGAGGAGACCTGCCGCCCCGGCTTCGTCCTCGGACGACGCCTCGACGTGCTCGCCCACAACCGGCTCGCCGGACGGCTGATCACCGACTTCCGCGCACTCCCCGCCGCCGAGCGGAACCAGGCCCGCTTCGTCTTCCTCGACCCGCACGCCCGCGAGCTCTACCGGGACTGGGCACGCGTCGCCGCGGACACCGCTGCCATGCTCCGCCTCGACGCCGGCCGCCACCCGAACGACCCCGCCCTGAACACCCTCGTCGGTGAACTGTCCATACGCAGCGAAGAGTTCCGCCGCTTCTGGTCGGACAACAAGGTCCACCGGCGCTCGACGGGAACCAAGGACTACCACCACCCGCTCGTCGGCGACCTCACCGTCACCTACCAGGCACTCACTCCCGGAGACGACCCCGACCAGATCCTCTTCGTCTACGGCACCGAACCGGGCAGCCCGTCACAGACCTCCCTGCGCCTGCTGACCCGGTGGGACACCACAGGCGACGTCACGGCGCAGGCCCACGGGACGCGCGACTGACGCGATCCCGGGCACGGCGACACGGCAACCGGCGGCGCGCCCCGCCTCTCGGCGGCACCGCGCTCCTCGACCCGTGCGGCGTCTCATCCCCCGGTGTCGGAGTGCCCGTTGGTCATGGGGGCGATCCTCAGCAGCGGACGGTAGTGCCCTCGCGGGTGGAGCTCCGCGCGGTGGCGCACGGACGCGAGGAGGGTGCCGCGCATCGCCTCGGAGAGCAGCGCCTTGTTCCGCCACGGAGTGCCCCGCTCGTGGACGCGGACCGACAGGACGGCCTCGACCACGCGGTCGTCGAGGCAGGGAAGGTCGAGATGGAGGCCCTCCTCGGCGAAGAGGGACGCCAACCGCCGGCAGTCCGACGCCGTCGAGCGCAGAACGAGGAGGGACTGGTGCTGGCCGGAGCCGTCGGCGAGGGAAGACGTTCGAGGTCGTCCTCGGTCTCGCCATACCGCCGCCGGCCCCGGAGCTCTTCCTCCTCGCCGTCCTCGGCCTCACCGCGCTCGCCGCGGCCGCGTGCCGCTTCTCCCGTGCGCCGTGAACGGGCGCGGGGCGCACCGCCGTTGCCGTACGCGAGGTCGTCCGGCAGACGGCCGGGGCGTGACCGACGGTTCATCCCGGTCCGTAGGGGAGGTCGGGGGCCGTGCGGGAGATCTCCAGGAGGCGGTTGTACTTCGCGAGGCGCTCGCCGCGGGCCGGGGCGCCGGACTTGAACTGGCCGCAACCGGTGCCGACGGCGAGGTCGGCGAGGAAGTCGTCGGTGGTCTCGCCCGAGCGGTGGGAGACCATGCAGCCGTAGCCGGCGTCGCGGCAGAGCCGTACGGCGTCCAGGGCCTCGCTCACCGTGCCGATCTGGTTGACCTTGATCAGCGCGGCGTTGGCGACGCCCTGGTCGATCGCCTCCGCGATCAGCGTCGGGCTGGTGACGAAGTTGTCGTCGCCGACGAGCTGGACGGTGCCGCCGAGGCGCTCGGTGAGCCGCTTCCAGCCGTCCGTGTCGTCCTCCGCGAGCCCGTCCTCCAGCGACCACACGGGGTACCTGCCGACGAGGTCGACGTACCGTTCGATCAGCGCGTCCGAGTCCAACTGCGCGCCGCCGACGCGGTATCCGCCGTCGTGCCGGAGTTCGCTCGCTGCCGGGTCGAGAGCCAGCGCGACCTCCTGCCGGTCGGGGGTGTGCCCGGCGGCCGCGATCGCGGCGACGAGCAGGTCAAGCGCGTCCTCCGGCTGCCCCAGGGCCGGTGCGAACCCGCCCTCGTCACCGAGTCCGGTGGTGTAGCCCTCGGACGAGAGCAGGGACTTGAGGTGTCCGTGGATCTCCGAGCCGGCTCGCACCGCCTCGGGCAGTGACCCGGCGCCGCGCGGCGCGACCATGAACTCCTGGAAGTCCAGGGCACCCTGGGCGTGCGCACCGCCGTTGACGACGTTGAAGTGCGGTACCGGCAGCCGGGGTTCGGCCTCGGCGACCTCGGCGAGACGCTCCCAGAGCGGCATGCCGCGCGACCGCGCGTCGGCCCTCGCCGCCGCGAGCGAGACGCCCACCACCGCGTTGGCGCCCAGCCGGGACTTGTCCCCCGTGCCGTCGAGTTCGCAAAGCGCCTGGTCGACCTCGCGGAAGGAGGAGAACATCCGTCCCGCGAGGGTCTCGCTGATCTCCCCCTCGACGTGGCCCGCCGCGGTCCGCACGCCCTGTCCGCCGAACCGCTCCGGGTCGCCGTCCCGCACCTCGACGGCCTCGCGGCTGCCCGTCGACGCCCCCGCCGGCACGCCGGCCCGTACCCGGATGCCGTCCGTGGTCGTGAGACCCACCAGCAGAGTCGGTCGCGACCTGGAGTCGAGGATCTCGAACGCTGTCGTACGGGCGATACGCAACATGGCGGTGTCCTTCCGTGGAGTCGGCCTGTCCGTCCACCGCTGTGTTTCGGCACATCGGGGCGCCCGCTCGATCCCGGCGGAGGGGTGCACGGCGGCTGTGTGCCGGTCGGGCCTCGCGCGGGCGAGGGACCGTGCGTCTCGTCTGCCGCAGCACCGAGCCCTCGGTCCGCCGGACGGAAACCCGCGGCACCGGCGGCGGTTCGGGCACGGGTCGTCCCCGGAGGATTGTGCTCGGCGCCCAACCAGTGATCTTCTGAGGCGAGTTGACGGAAGAGGGGGACGGTGGACGCACACACGGAGTTGGGTCAGGACCGCGCGCACTCGGCGCGGATGTACGACTACTACCTGGGCGGGAAGACGAACTACCGGGCCGACAGGGAGGCGGCGGCCGGGGTCCTGAAGGTCTATCCGGGCGCCCTCGTCGCGGCGCGGGAGAACCGCGGGTTCATGCACCGGGCGACGCGGTACGCCGCCGAGGAGCTGGGTATCCGGCAGTTCCTCGACATCGGTACCGGCATCCCCACCGAGCCCAACCTCTACCAGGTCGCCCACCGGTCCCAACCGGACGCCAGAGTCGTCTACACCGACAACGACCCGATCGTCCTCGCCTACGACCGCGCCCTCCTGACGGCCGGCCCCCCGGCCGCGATCTCCTACATCGACGCCGACGTGCGCGCACCGGAGACGATCCTCGAACGGGCCGCCGAGACCCTCGACTTCGACCAGCCGGTGGCACTCTCCCTCGTCGCGCTGCTGCACTTCATCCCGCGCGGCGACGACCCGCACGGACTGGTCGCACGCCTCGTCGAGCGCCTCGCCACCGGAAGCCTCCTCGTCCTCTCGCACGCCACCACCGACTTCGACCTGCCGGACAGCACGCAGACGGTCGCCGCAGCGGCCCGCGCGTACGAGGAGAAGGGGCTGATGCTGGGGAGGGTCACCCGCGAGGAGATGGGCGCCTTCTTCGAGGGGCTGGAGCTCGTCGCTCCCGGCCTCGTGCCGACCTCCGAGTGGCGTCCGGACCTCGACCTCGCCGAGGGGCTGCAACGCCTGCCGGGAATGATCAGCCCGGACGAGGTCGGCGTCTGGGCGGGTGTCGGCCGCAAGCCGTAGCGCGCCGACCGCGGGACGCCGCGCGGAGCCGGCTGCGCGCGCAGGCAGGGTGTGTCAGTGGCGCCGGAGCGGCGGCGCCCGGCCTTACGCTGTCCCGGCCGCCCGGAGCGGCCGGGGGCGCCTGCGTACGACCGGCCGTCCGCGCACGGGTGCCGGCCGCCCGCCCGGGCACCACCGCCCGCCCGGCCAGGGAGGCGCCCCTTGCGGCCCCGCACCCGTCCACGCCCGCGCACCCTCCTCGGCCGTACGCCGCTGGCCGGGCGGTATCCGGCCGCCGTCGCGCTCTCGCTGCTGGCGCTCTGCCCGTATCTCGTGCTCACGACGGCCACCACGCTGATGGAGCCGCTGCTCCTCCGCGAGCTGCACGCCACGCGGTTCGGCCTCCAACTGGCCACCGGGCTCTCCAACGCCGCCTACGCGTTCGGCGCCGTCGCCGCGGCCGACATCGTCCAGCGGGTGCCGCGTCGGCACGTCTACTTGGTCTGCGAGTGCGGGTTCGTCGCGGGCTGCGTGCTGGTGCTGTGCGCCCAGGGGGCCGCCGTCTTCGTCGCCGGCATGGTCCTCCAGGGGCTCGTCACGGGGATGTTGCTGGTCGCTGCGCTGCCGCCACTGGTCACCGGGCACGGTACGCGGCGGCTGCCGACGACCGCGGCGGTGATCAGCCTCGGCCTCTTCGGGATGGCGACGTGCGGTCCCCTCGTCGGGGGGCTCGTGGGCGCCTTCGGCGGATGGCGCCTCCTCTTCGCCGCGCTCGCCGTGCTCGCCCTCGTCGGTGTCACGATCGGTGCCCTCGCCTTCGAGCCGAACCAACCCCCCGCACAGGGCGCGGCGTTCGACTGGCTCGCCATTCCGCTGGCGCTCGGCGCCACCCTGCTGCCGTTCTTCGGCGTCTCCTGGCTGACGAGGGGCTCGTTCACCGATCTGCTCTTCCTCGTGCCCGTCGCCTTCGGCCTGTTGCTGGGTGCCGCGCTCGTGGCGGGGCAGTACCACGCTCCGCGTCCGCTGATGCCGGTGCGGCCGATCAGCAACACGCTGCCCGTCGCCGGGATGCTGGGGGCCATGACCGTGGGGGCGGTCTTCACGGCGCTCGTCGAACTCACGGAGGGCTACCTCGTGGACGTCGCCCGCGCCTCGCCTTTGCAGGTGGGATTGTTGCTGGCGCCGCAGCTACCGGGGGTGGTAGTCGCCGCTCTGCTCTTCCGGCGGTTGCTTCCCACCGCGGGGGTGCCGTTGCTCGCACTGTCGGGGCTGGCCGGTGTGGCGGCGGCGGGTGCGGTGCTGCTCACCGCCACGCCGTCCGACGCGGCGGTCGTCGTGCCCGTCGCCGCGCTCCTCCTCGGCTACGGGGCGGGCGCCGGGGTGGCGCCCGGGCTCTTCATGGCGGGCCTCTCGGTGCCCTCGACGCAGATCGGCCCGACCTTCGCCCTCGTCGAACTCCTGCGCTCCGAGGCCGCGTTCCTCGTCGGGCCGGTCCTCCTCCGCATCGCCGACGCCGAGGGCCTCGCGGGCGGGTTCCGCCTCGCCGTCGGGGCGTCCCTCGTGCTCACGGTGCTCGGGGGTGCGCTCATCGTCGGCGTCTACCTCCTCGGCGGCGCCCGGCTCCGTCGGCCCGACCTGTCGGCCTGGATCGCCGGGGAGTCCACGGCCTACCACTCGCCGCGGCTCGGGGCGCGGCTGCGGAAGGGATGAGCGCGGGGCTCTCCCGCCTGCACGGTGCGCGGGGCGCGTTCGGGGCTTGCCGTCCGCGCACGTGCGGTCGCCGTGCGCCGCTGGTGGGTCAGCGGGGGGCCGTGCCGGAGCTGCCCGCGTAGAGGACGGTGGCGAGTTCCTCGTCGAGGGACTGGCGGATCTTGCCGAGGACGTCGCCCGAGACGGCCTCGTCGACGACCTCGACGACGCAGCGCGCGGCGTGGATCGCCTTGGGCGGGTCGAGGCCGCTGCGCTGCGCCACGCGGTCGAAGAACTCGTGGCGGTCCATACGCGCGCCCGTGACGGGTTCGTCCTGCGCGTAGGCGACGCGGCGGAGGTGCTCGCCTATCTCGTGCGGGAGTTGGTCGGCGAGGTTCTCCGCCTGTGTGGCCTGGATGCGCTCGGCGAGCGTCTCCAGGGTGGCCCGCGTGACCGCCTCGGCCTCCCCGCGGCTGCCGAGGCCGGCGCGGGCCTGCACCTGGCCGATGAACGCGTCGTGCTGCATGGGTGCCTCCGTGCTTCGGGGGCCTGCGGCGCTCGGACGGGGTGTGCCCGGCGGCCGTGCGCCGCAGGTCCGTGCTGCGACTTCCGTGGCCTGGTCAGGTGTTGGGCGTACTCGCGCTGATGTCGCCCAGGGCCGAGGACGGTTCCTGCTCGACGGAGAGGTCGCCCAGCGTGACGACGCCGACCACGCGCCCGTCGTCGAGAACCGGCAGCCGGCGCAGGGCCTTCCCCCGCATCAGCTCCACCGCGCCGCCGACCGGCTCCTCCGGAGCGACCGAGACCAGTTCGCTGCTGCACGCCTCGCGCACCCGTATGCCCGTGACGTCGCCGCCGCGGGCGAGGATGCGCACGGTCAGGTCGCGGTCGGTCACCAGCCCCCGCGGTTCGCCGGCCTCGGTCACCAGCACCGCACCGATGTCCTCGTCCCGCATCCGTGCGGCGACGTCGCTCACGTACGCGGTGGTGCTGACCTGCACCGGTGCTTCCGTCATGATCTCCCGTACCGTCCGGGGCATCGCATACCTCCGAGGTCTGCTCGCGGGACCGACGGCATCGGGCGGCCGGTCGGTGTGCCGGGTCTCCCGTCCGGCGCGGACGAAACACGGGGGCTTGCGGGGTTGATCAGCATCGGTGGACGGGGTCTACCGCTACGGGGGAAGTGCGGGTCGAGGGGCGAACGGCGTCGGCGCGGGGGATGCCAGTCGGAACGCGGGAGTTGGGCACGAGACGCCGTCTTCGCGGACGGAGCGCCCTGGGCAGGAAGGGGTTTTCGACCTGCTGGCAGAAGACTGGAGCGAGCACCGATCGCCCTGCTGACGACGACCGGCGCGCGCACCGGGCAGGCCGGGATCGCTCCCCTGATGCACTTCGGCCTCGGCGGCAGACGGCTCGTCGCCACGTCGAAGGCGGGGATGGACACCCGCTCCGCCCGATATCACAACACCAGGAACAGCCCAGCCGGCCGTGGAGACCGGCACCGAGCAGTGCACCGCGACCACCTAGGTCGTCCCGGATGACGAGCGGAACGAACTCTTCGCGAGAGTCGCGGAGTTGGCCTCCGGGACACGCCGGCTACCAGGCGATGGCCGAACGCACCGTTCCGCTCGTGGCGCTCGTGCGCGAACAGCGTCTGCCCGGCGGACGGACTCGGGACGGGGCGCGCGGCGGCCCGGGCGGTCCCGAACCCGTCCGCGTGCGTACGGCAGGGCGGCCGAGGACCCGCGACCGACCCCCGCTTGCGCAGGGCGAGGTGCGCCGCTGCCGGCGGGTCCGTGCCGACACCTCTCAGCCGAGCCTCCGGTGCCGCCCGAGAGCGACCTCGACCTCGCCGACGCGGAGGAAGGGACCGCCTCCCCTTCTCGGACACGACCGCGCGGCCGCCGAGTGGACGCCATGGCGACATCCTTCCGCTGCCCGAGGTCGGCAACGCCCGCAGGACGCGCCGCGGCCGCGGCTGTGCCCGACCGCCCCGCCGTACGGCTAGTTTGGCGCGGCAGGGACCCGTCTGCCGTAAGGACTGCCATGAGGGATCTGATCGTCACCGAGAACATCACGCTCGACGGCGTGATCGAAGCGGCAGGCGACTGGTTCGCACCGGCGAACACGGACGGCGACCGCTCGGACATGGCGGCGGCGTTGCAGCGGCAGGCCGAGATGGCCGACGCCTTCCTCACGGGACGGGTCACCTTCGAGGAGATGCGGAGCCACTGGCCCCGCCGGGCCGAGGACGGCTCGTACGTCGCGGAGTATCTCGGCCGGGTGCAGAAGTACGTCTTCTCCGGCACGCTCACCCGCCCCGAGTGGCAGCACACCACGGTGCTCAGGGGAACGCTGGAGGCCGAGATCCGCGGGCTGAAGGCGGAACCGGGGCGGGACATCGTCGCCACCGGCAGCATCTCCCTCGTCCATGCACTCGCCGCGGCCGGCGTCGTCGACGAGTACCGCCTCTTCGTCCACCCCGTGGTGCTCGGCGCGGGGCGGCGGCTCTTCCCGGACGGGGCCGCGCCACGCCACCTGCGCCTCGCGGAGACGTCGGCCTTCGCCTGCGGGGTCGTGCTGCTCCGGTACCGGGTGGGGTAGCGGAGCAGCAACGGGAAGGCGCGGGCGGCCAGTTGCTGCGCGGCGGATCGACAGTGCCTACCACTGCGCCGGGCACAGGGCGCACCCGGCCGACCTCCTCGATCCGCAGCTCCGCGCCTGCGACTCCCCGGAGCGGGCGGACGCCCCCTGACGAGCGAGCCCGTTGCCCGCCGTCAACCGTCCCGGGGCTCCGAACTCCCCTCCACGAGTGCCCGTTTGGCCTCGGTGTCCAGGCTGAGCGAGAGGACGTCGGGGCGTGCGTAGTGGCCCGACGCGTCGAAGTCGAGGCTCTGGCGGATGATCTCGTCCGTGTCGACCTCCGCGTAGAGGAGGCACTCCTCGTCGTGGACGGGGCCGGCGAGGAGGTCGCCGCGCGGCGAGACGACGGCGCTGCCGCCGCGCATCAGCAGGTCGTCGGGGTCCGTGCCGAAGAGCGGTGCGTAGTCGTCCGGGTAGTCGCGGCGGCGCATCACTTGGCAGGCGGTGAGGACGAAGCAGCGTCCCTCCAGAGCGATGTGGCGGACGGTGGGCAGCCAGGTCTCCCGGTCGTCGGCCGTGGGCGCGCAGTAGATCTCGACGCCCTTCGCGTACATGGCGGCCCGCAGCAGCGGCATGTAGTTCTCCCAGCAGATGACGGCACCGAGCGCGCCCGCAGGGGAGTCGACCACGGGGAGCGTCGAGCCGTCGCCGAAGCCCCAGATGAGCCGCTCCGCCCCCGTGGGCATCAGCTTGCGGTGATGACCGACGCGCTCCCCGTTCTCGTCGATCATGACGGCGGTGCAGTACAACGTCCGCCCCACCCGCTCCACGACACCGATCACGACGAACACCCCGTGCTCCCTCGCGGCCGCGGCCACCACCGCAAGCTCCGGACCGTCCAGCTCCACCGCCGCCCGGTACGACCGCAGGAACTCGTCCCTGCCCTCCTCCGTACGCCTGCCGACGGGGCTGCCGAAGGAGAGGCCCTTCGGGTAGGTGCCGAGGAACGCCTCAGGGAAGACGACGAGCCGCGCACCGGCCACCGCGGCCTCGGCGAGCGCGGCGGCGGCTTTGCGGGCGGTTGCGTCGGGGTCGAAGGCTATGGAGCCGAGTTGGGCTATGGCGGTTTTCGTCATGCCTGTACTTTCTTGCGTCGGGGGCGGGGAGGCTGACGGGTGGTGTCGTGGGGTGCCCACGGTGGGGGATGTGTGCGGCCTGTGTCGATGCGCGGGGTGGCGGGGGTCGTGGCTGCGTGGTGCCGGACTCGTATTGTCTTGGTGAACTACCTTGCGTCAGTGGTTACTTGGTATCTTAGGGGCGTTGTGTTCGTTTTCTTCCATTGGCCCGATTCCACGAAAGTGGTCGGAACCAGCCTCTTCGCCTGACAACACCGCAGCTCGCGGAGGGTGCTCCCCGCGCGGGCGGGGGTGGTCCCCGGATCGACTCCTATGCCAACGAGGTCCGTGGGTGCTCCCCGCGCGGGCGGGGGTGGTCCC
>NZ_AJTQ01000143.1 GCF_000262345.1 Streptomyces xiaopingdaonensis
GAGGGCCTTGTCGAGGTGCTCCCCGCGCGGGCGGGGGTGGTCCCTCTGTTGTTTCTCTCCCTAGGCGACCGGTTTTGTGCTCCCCGCGCGTGCGGGGGTGGTCCCTCCCCGCCCTCGGCGAGGGCTTCGTCGACCAGGTGCTCCCCGCGCGTGCGGGGGTGGTCCCTTGAGGTGATCGCATGACCGTCCAGCAGGCCGGTGCTCCCCGCGCGTGCGGGGGTGGTCCGGTTCGGTTCTCGATGCCCGCCGCGGCGTCCGAGTGCTCCCCGCGCGTGCGGGGGTGGTCCCCGCCTCGAAGGCATCCGCGCCGCCGCCATCCGGTGCTCCCCGCGCGTGCGGGGGTGGTCCCGCGCTACCGTCATCCTGCGACCCCTGGAAGAGGTGCTCCCCGCGCGTGCGGGGGTGGTCCCCTCGCCTGGGTGCCCGAACTGATGTGGCCGGCGTGCTCCCCGCGCGTGCGGGGGTAGTTCCATCGCCTCGACGGCGAGGGCGGCCTCGGCAGCGTATGACAGCCCGACGAGGCCACGCGCACGCCCCGTCGGCAACCGCTCACCGGCCACGACCAAGGCGCCACAGCGACACCCGCCAGCCGCGCCTCGAGCGACGTCCAGCAGCGCCCCTCGCCCCTCCCGCCTCACCCCCGCGTCGACGTAGACCACGCGCGCGGGTTCGGTGGGGATACTGGTGCCGATGTCGAGGTACTGGCGTACGCCGTGCTCCCGGGCGAGGAGCCGTACGGCGCGCAGCAGGAACGCACGGTTCTCGCGGGCGGCGGTGCTGATGTGCGGGAAGGCGGTCTTGACCTGCTCGGCCGCCGGGCGGCCCGCCTCGAACCGGTCCTTGCCACCCAGGTGGTAGTCGTACATCCGGGCCGACTGCGGCCTGGTCGTGTCGATCTCCTCGCGCGGCTGGGGCACGGGACCTCCGGGGTGCTGCTCCCAACGGCCTTGCGCACGGGGCTCGTTGGACGATCGCAGGGGAAGCTGCCGGAGGAGGGCGGCCGGACGTCGCCGGACGAGTGCCAGTGGTGCGGCCGTCCGGGGTGCCGGATCGTCGGCCTGGCAAGGCTGGAAGAGAAAGCTCCACTTCCTGTCGTCAACCCGGCAGCGAGGGAAGAGAAGACTCCGCTTCCGGCGGAATCCGCGGAAGTCGGCACGGAACATGCGTGTCGGCGCCCGGAGACGACCCGATGCAGACCGCAGAAACACAACCGGAAGATGACGCTGCGGAGTTGACTCACTCCCCTGGGTTTCCCATGGCTCCGGCCCGGGCGTGGCGCCGGTGGGGCGTCCTAGGGTTGCCTTCATGCGAGCGAGAGTGGACACCGGGGGCGACGGGCTCCTCGGTACGGAGGTTGCCGGTGGGCCGGGCGGCGCCCACGACTGGCAGGAGGAGCCGCCGGAGTACGACTACGGCGACCCCTTCGCCGAGGCGGACCCGTTCGGCGAGGACGATCCCTTCGCCGAGGCCGATCCCTTCGGCCACGGCCAGGGCGCAGGCTCGGTCGCCGGGGTCGAGGGGCCGGACGCGCCGCGCACCGTGCTCCGCAAGGTCTTCGGCTACGAGGAGTTCAGAGGGCACCAGCAAGACGTGGTCGAGCACGTCACCGCCGGCGGGGACGCCGTGGTGCTCATGCCGACCGGCGGCGGCAAGTCGCTCTGCTACCAGATCCCCGCCCTCGTGCGGCCCGGCACCGGCGTCGTGGTCTCCCCGCTCATCGCGCTCATGCAGGACCAGGTGGACGCGCTGCGCGCCCTCGGCGTCCGCGCCGGCTTCGTCAACTCGACGCAGGACCTCGACGAGCGCCGCACCACCGAGGCCGCCTTCCGCGCGGGCGAGCTCGACATCCTCTACCTCGCCCCCGAGCGCCTCCGCACCGAGGCGACCCTCGAACTCCTCGACCAGGCCCCCGTCTCGCTCTTCGCGATCGACGAGGCGCACTGCGTCGCGCAGTGGGGCCACGACTTCCGCCCCGACTACCTCGCCCTCTCCCTCCTCGGCGAGCGCTGGCCCGACGTCCCGAGGATCGCGCTCACCGCGACGGCCACGGCCGCCACCCACAGCGAGATCACCGAACGCCTCGGCATGGAGCGGGCCGAGCACTTCGTCGCCAACTTCGACCGCCCCAACATCCGTTACCGCATCGCACCGAAGTCGGAGCCGAAGAAGCAGCTGCTCCGCCTCGTGAAAGAGGAGCACCCGGGCGAGGCCGGCATCGTCTACTGCCTCTCGCGCAGCTCCGTCGAGAAGACCGCCGAGTTCCTCGACCGCAGCGGTGTCGCCGCGGTTCCGTACCACGCCGGGCTCGACGCCCACGTTCGCGCGGCGCACCAGTCGCGGTTCCTGCGGGAGGACGGCCTCGTCGTCGTCGCCACGATCGCCTTCGGCATGGGGATCGACAAGCCCGACGTCCGCTTCGTCGCCCACCTCGACCTCCCCAAGTCCGTCGAGGGGTACTACCAGGAGACGGGCCGTGCAGGGCGGGACGGCCTTCCCTCCACGGCGTGGATGGCGTACGGCCTCCAGGACGTCGTCCAGCAGCGCAAGCTCATCGAGAGCGGCGAGGGGGACGACGCCTTCCGCCGCCGCGCCGCCGCTCACCTCGATTCCATGCTCGCGCTCTGCGAGACCGTCGAGTGCCGCCGCGGTCAACTCCTCGCATACTTCGGGCAGCAGCCCGAATCCTCGTCGTGCGGCAACTGCGACACCTGCCTGGAGCGCCCCGAGACGTGGGACGGCACCGTGGCCGCGCAGAAGGTGCTGTCGACGGTGGTGCGGCTCAAGCGGGAGCGCGGGCAGAAGTTCGGCGCCGTGCAGATCGTGGACATCCTCCGGGGGCGCCGCACGCCCAAGGTGAGCCAGTTCCGGCACGACGAGCTCTCGGTCTTCGGCGTGGGCGAGGATCTCGCCGAGGGCGAATGGCGCGGCGTCATCCGGCAGTTGCTCGCGCAGGGGATGCTGCAGGTCGAGGGCGCCTACGGCACGCTCGTCCTCGGCGAGGCCGGCACCCCCGTGCTCCGCGGCGAGCACCGTGTCCACCTGCGCAAGGAGCAGCGGCCCGCCGCGGGCGCCGCTTCCCGCAACGAGAAGCGCCCCAAGACGGCCGCGGCAGCCGCCGACCTCCCCGACGAGGCGATGCCCGTCTTCGAGGCCCTTCGGGCCTGGCGCGCCGACCAGGCCCGGGAGCAGGGCGTCCCTGCGTACGTCATCTTCCATGACGCGACCCTCCGCGAGTTCGCCGCCGTACGCCCGGGCACCCTGCGGGAGTTGGGGTCGATCACCGGCGTCGGGGAGAAGAAGCTCGCGACGTACGGGGAGGGGGTGTTGGCCGTCCTCTCGGAAGCCGGATCGGGCGGCTCCACGGAGGGGGTGCCGGTGCCGGCGGCCGGGGAGTAGCTCGCGGAGTGGCTCCCTGACGCCCCGTCTCTTCCATCCCGCACCCCGCGTCCACCCCACCCACCCCGGTTCACCCACTCGTGGGAAAGCCGAACTGGCGCTCGTGGAAATACAATTGGGGGTTACATGGGAGTGCAGGGCTCTTCCGCAGGGCAAGTGTGCTGCATGTCTGCTCCGAAGGGGGAATCCGTGAGCGGTCTCAACAAGGGGATCGAGAGGGCGCAGGTGACGCTCAGGTGGGACCCGAGCCCACTCGGTGAAACCGGGGTCGACCTCGACATCATCGCCGGCACCTACACCTCGGCCGATCCGTACGGCACCCCGGACTACCTCGTCCACTTCGACAGCCGCGCCCCCGACGGCACCATCGTGCTCAGCCGCGACAGCACGACGGGCCAAGGGTTCGGCCCCGACGAGTCGATGACGCTCGATCTCTACCGCCTCGCCGAGCGGTACGTGCGCGTCGTCGTGGGTGTGGCGATCCAACAGCGTTCCAGCGCCCGAACGTTCGGCGAGGTGGAGAACCCGCAGGTGGAGATCCACGAGGGGCCGGAGGAGCTCGCCGTCTACGACTTCTCCGCCATCCCCAAGGCCCGTGCGGCGACGGTCGGCGAGTTCTACCGGAACGAGTTCGGCGCCTGGGCGTTCCGTGCCAAGCCCCGGGGGTTCGACGCCGATCCCGGCGCCTTCACCCGGCAGATGGGCTCGGCGGAAAGCTGACGCTGCGCCCCGGGGCGGGCGCGGCGGATGGGCGCCGGAGGTGCGCGCAGGCGAGGGCGGCCGAACGAAAGCCCGGTCGTACCCTCCCCGGCGCGCGCCGCGCCCGTGCCCTTCGGCACGTGCCGCATGGCCCACAGGCCCGCGTCCTCGCACGGCTCGGGGGCCCGCTCCACGAGGAAGGCGTGCCCGCGGAGACCGGCGTCGCACTCGGCCACCCAGGCGAGCCACCGGCCCGAGTCGAACCGCTCCGAGATCCATGCTGCGGCCCGAGCCTCGTGCCGAGCGCCCGCGTGACCGCCGTGCTCCTCCTGCTTGCACTCCCAACGCATTCGCACCGGTTGGGGGCGTCGGTGGCCTCTGCGCGCCGCACTCGTAAGTTCGTTGCCAGACCTGCGCGCACCACACCCGGCGGGCTCCCCGTTTCAGGGCGCGGGCACGCACCCCGGAGCCGCACCCCTTGCCCACCGCAAGGCACCGCGCCCACCGGCGGATACCGTTGCCGCACCACTCACCCGGCCACGAGAGCGCGGCCCGTGTTCACGAGAGGACGACGCATGCCCAGCCGGCTCCGAGACGACGAGCCCTTCCTGGAGTTCTGGCGCGAGAGGCGCGTGGGCTTCCTCACGACCCCGCGCCCGGACGGCACCCCGCACCTCGTCCCCGTCGGCATCACCTACGAGCCGCAGACCGGCACCGCGAGGGTGATCAGCAGCAGGGGCAGCAAGAAGGTGCGGAACCTGCTGCACGCCGGGCCCGGAGCACCGGTCGCCGTGAGCCAGGCGGAGGGACGGCGCTGGGCGACGCTGGAGGGGACGGCCAGGGTGCGCGAGGACGCGGAGTCGGTGGCTTACGCGGAGCGGCTGTACGCCGAGCGGTACCGCACACCACGGGTCAACCCGGAGCGCGTCGTCATCGAGATCACCGTCACCAGGACCCTCGGCTGGAAGCCGCGCTGACCCGCCGGTCCGCGCCGCCGCGGACGGCGGCCCCCGGACCGCGGTGAGCCGCGAGACGGTTCGGCCCGCGCGAGCCCGAACCGCGCGCACGGCAGCCGCCCAGGCACGACCACCGCCGCGGAGAGCCGGTCAGCACACCCGGCGCGGGTACCGCGCAGCCCCGTTCTCCGTGCACTTCCGCTGCGTCCACTTGGCGCTCGTGCGCACCGCGTCCCGCCCGTCACGGTCGCAACTCGCCTTGGTTGCGCACTTCTTGCCGCCGTGCGTCCGCTTCTTCGCCTGCTCGACGGAGACCTGCTCGGCGGCCCGTGCGTGCCGGCGTACGCCGGCGCCGCGAGCCCGCCGAGTCCGAGCCCGGCGCGAGCGGAACGGCGGCGCACGCGGCGCGCCCCCGCGATGCAGACGTCATGGCCGTCTCCTCGCGCGGAGTCGGCGCGGATGACGGCAGCCACGATGACCCTCTCGGCACGGCAAGACAGCCGATGGCAGGCGACAGCATCCCGAAGAGCGACAGAGCGCTCGCCTAAACGGAAGGGCCAACCCGCCCCCGACCGGGCCTCGTTACGGCATCGCGCGGTTCCGTGACCCACGAGCCCGGTGTCGAGGACCCGCAGAGGGCATGCCGTCCGGCGCCGTGGACGCAGCGCCGCGCACGCGACGTGAGGCACCCCAACGCCCGCGTGCCCGCACCATGTTGCGACGCCGGCCGCGTACGTCCACCTCGACATGACGGCCGCGGCGGCGAGGCGGACGGCAGCCCCTCGCAACCGCCGCCACCCATGGCCCGGGCCGCGTCCGCCTCGCCGACGGCACGGCGTCCCCGGGCTTCCTCCGCAACCCGGCGGCCGCCCAAGACGCACGGGACGTCACGGAGTCCCGCGACTGGAGAACTACCTGCGCAGCACGAGGGCCTGGATTACCGACCCGAACCGGGCGCAACCCCGCGCCAACTCCCGTACGCGACACCGAGCGCGCCCATGCACCGACCAGCCGCACGCCGCGCGAACGAAGGCAACTTCCAGAAGAACCCCCGTGATCGACGACACAGCGAGAAAACCAAAAAGGAACATACGCTCACGAACAGGACAGCACCCCTCACCGGAGCCATCCCAACCCCAGCCCGGCGCACCACAGTTGCCCACCCTGCGGCACCATGACCCGGCACCCCCGCGCCGGGCACGCGCGGGGGTTGGCTTACCCTGTGCAGTAAGTTTAGCCTTACCTAAGATCTTGACCTGGGAGTCCACCCTCCCCGCCCGGCCGACCCGTTTCGGCGACCCCCACTCGTCGAGGCGGGCGCGACCGCGCAGTCAACTAGCCCTGAGGAAGCCCATGCCCACCAAGTTCGCGCGCGTGCGCCGCCAGACGCTCGCCGCCTCGGTCACCGCCGCTGTAGCCGCTCTCGCCCTCGCCGGCTGCTCGTCGGAGAGCTCCGACGACTCCTCGTCGTCGAAGGGTGGCGGCGCCTTCCCCGTCAAGATCAAGAGTGCCCTCGGCACCGCGGAGATCGAGGACACGCCGAAGCGGGTCGTCACCCTCGGACAGGGCTCGACGGAGACCTCGATAGCCCTCGGCACCACCCCGGTCGGCGCCGAGAAGTACCCGTGGGGCAGCGACAAGACGGGCTACCTCCCCTGGGTCCACGAGGCCGTGAAGGAGAAGGGCGACAAGCTGCCGAAGCAGTTCACCGGTGGCGAGGAGCTCGACATCGAGGCGATCACCGAGCTGGAGCCGGACGTCATCCTCGCCCCCTGGTCCGGCGTGACGCAGAAGCAGTACGACGTCCTGAAGGACATCGCACCGACCGTCGCCTACCCCGACAAGGCGTGGTCGACCGACTGGGACGAGCAGATCGACCTCATCGCCAGGGCGCTCGGCAAGACCGCCGACGGCAAGAAGCTCACCGCGAAGATCGAGAAGCAGCTCGACGACGCGTCGAAGAAGCGCCCCGAGTACAAGAACCACACGTTCTCGTACATCTACAACAACGGGCCCGGCACCCTCGGCGTCTTCAAGCCGAAGGAGCAGCGGGTCGACATGGTCTCCCGGCTCGGCCTCAAGGTGGACCCGGTCGTCGACGGCTTCGAGGAGACCGAGGGCACCGACTCGGCGCTGATCGGCCTCGAGAACGCCGACAAGCTGAAGAAGAGCGACCTGATCTTCACCTTCTACAGCGACGAGAAGAACCGCAAGGAGATCGAGAAGCAGAAGCTCTACTCCTCGATCCCCGCCATCAAGAAGGGCGCGGTCGTCGCCAGCGAGGACCAGCCGTTCGTCACCGCCTCCTCGATGATCAACCCGCTCACCGTCCCCTGGGTCATCGAGCGCTACCTGCCGATGATCGACAAGGCGGTCGAGAAGGCCGAGAAGTGACCGAAGCGAGCTGATCTCCGCACCCGATGACCACCACCACCCGCACCCGGCCGGGCAGTGCCGCCACCCTGCGCGGCGCCACCGCCCGGCGGCTGCTCGTCCTGGCAGCGGGGTTCGCCCTGCTGCTGCTCTCCGTCGCGGGGAGCCTGATGTTCGGCAGCAACAGCACCTCGCTCGGCGACGTCGTCGACGTGCTGACGGGCGACGCGGGCACGTACGTGACGACCGTCGTGGAGAGCCGGTACCCGCGGACCGTGCTCGGCGTTCTCGCCGGCGTCTGCCTCGCCGTCGCCGGCACGCTGATGCAGGGCGTCACCCGCAACCCCCTCGCCGACCCCGGCCTGTTGGGGATCAACGCGGGTGCGTCGGCGTCCGTCGTCGCGGCGACCGCCTTCCTCGGCGCCACCGGACGCACCGACACGATGTGGTGGGCGCTGCCGGGCGCGCTCCTCGCCGGGCTGCTCGTCTACGCGCTCGGCTCGGCCGGCGGGAGTACGGGGACCAGCCTGGTGCGGCTGGTGCTCGCGGGCGCCGTCCTCACCGCGGTCCTCACCGCCTTCATCCAGGCCGTCACGCTCAGCAAGCCGCAGGTCTTCGACAGCTACCGGTACTGGGTCGTCGGCTCCCTCGCCGGCCGGGGCTTCGACGTCTTCTTCTCGGTGCTGCCCTTCGCCCTCCTCGGCCTCGTCATCGCCGTCCTCCTCGCCCCCGGGCTCAACGCCCTCGCGCTGGGCGACGAGTCGGCGACCTCGCTCGGCAGCAACCCGACCGTCCTGCGAGCCGGCGGGCTCCTTGCGGCGACGCTGCTGAGCGCCGCCGCGACCGCCGCCGTCGGCCCGATCGCCTTCGTCGGGCTCGCCGTTCCGCACATCGTCCGCGCCTGCGTCGGCGTCGACTTCCGGATGCAGGTCGCCTTCTCCGCCGTCGCGGGACCGGGACTGCTGCTCCTCGCCGACGTCGTCGGACGTGTCGTACTGCGGCCGCAGGAGTTGATGGTCGGCGTGGTGACCGCGTTCATCGGCGCGCCCGCGCTGCTGTACGCGGTGCGCAGGATGAAGGGGACCGCATGAGCACCACCACCGAAACCCGCCGCGGCGCCGAACGGCCCGCCGGGCACCTGCGGATCGGCACCGCCGTCGCGCTGCCGGTGCGGCGGCGCTCCGTCGTCGTCGGCGTCGTCGGCGTCGTGGTGCTGCTCGCCGCCGCCGTCGCCACGCTCAGCCTCGGACGGCTCGGCATCGCACTGCCCGACCTGCCGCGCTCGCTCTTCGGCGGAGCCGAGGGCGCCGACCGGTTCGTGCTCAAGCGGCTGCGGGGGCCGCGGCTCGGCGTCGCCGCGGGAGCGGGCGCCGCGTTCGGACTCTCCGGAGCGCTCTTCCAGTCCGTCACCCGCAACCCGCTCGGCAGCCCCGACGTCATCGGGCTCACCGCGGGCGCCGGCGCCGGCGCCTCGGCCGCCGCGCTGCTCCTTCCCGACCTGCTGCCCGTCCCGGTCGGCGCCCTGCTCGGTACGGTGCTGGCGATGGCACTCGTCTACGTCTCCACGGGCACCGGCTTCCGGAACCCCGGGCGGCTCGTCGTCGCGGGGATCGGAGTGGCGGCGATCGCGACCGCGTTCACGCAGTACGTCGTCTACGCCGTCGAGCGCGACAACGCCACCTCGCTGATGACGTACATCAACGGCAGCCTGGCGACGCGCACTTGGGGCGAGGCCGCGACGATCGCCGCGGTGCTGGTGGTCGTCGGCCCGCTCGTCGCGCTCCTCGCCCGGCGGCTGCGTCTCTGCGAGATGGGCGACGAACTCGCCGCGGGGCTCGGCGCGGAGCCGCAGCGGACCAAGGGGGCCGCCGTCGCGCTGTCGATGGCGCTCTCCGCCGGTTCCGTCGCCGTAGCGGGGCCTATCGCCTTCATCTCGCTCACGGCCCCGCAGATCGCCAAGCGGCTCACCCGCGGCAGCGGCCCCCATCTGACGCTCGCCGCGGTGCTCGGCGCCGTACTGCTGGTCCTCGCCGACCTCACCGCGCAACAGCTCCCGCTCTTCGACGATCTGCCCGTCGGGATCTACACCATGGCCATCGGAGGCGCGTACCTCGGGTACCTGCTGATCCGCGAGTGGAGGAAGGGAATCCTGTGAGGCCCGACAAGACCCGGCCCCTCGCACCGTCCGGCGCGGCCGAACACGTCGCCCACGACGAGGGATTGAGCGCCCGCGGGGTGACGATGTCGTACGGGGGCGACCCGGTCGTGCGGGACGTCACCCTCCGGATCCCGCACGGCGGTCTCACGGTGATCATCGGCCCCAACGGCTGCGGAAAGTCGACCCTGCTCAAGGGGTTCTCACGCACGCTGAAGCCGCGGACGGGCGAGTTCCTCCTGCACGGCGCCGATCTCCACTCCTACCGGGGCAAGGAGGCGGCGCGGCACCTCGCGCTGCTGCCGCAGGCGCCCGTCGTCCCCGACGGCATCAGCGTCCGCGAACTCGTCCGCTGCGGCCGCCACCCCCACCACTCGCTCCTGCGCCAGTGGTCGCCCCACGACGACGAGGTGATCGACCTCGCACTCGCCCGCACGGGACTCACCGCCATCGCCGACGACCGCGCCACCGAACTCTCCGGCGGCCAGCGCCAGCGCGCCTGGATCGCGATGATCCTCGCGCAGCAGACGGAGCTGCTCCTCCTCGACGAGCCGACGACGTACCTCGACATCGCCCACCAGTACGACCTGTTGGAGCTCTGCGCCGAGCTCAACCGCGAGGGCCGCACGATCGTCGCCGTCCTCCACGACCTCAACCAGGCGGCACGGTTCGCCTCGCACCTCGTCGTCATGAAGGACGGAGAGGTCCACGCGGAGGGCGATCCGAGCGAGGTGATGACGGCCGCACTCGTCCACGACGTCTTCGGCCTGCCCTGCGACATCGTCCCCGACCCGCAGACCGGCACCCCGATGATGGTCCCGCACGCGCGGGTACCGGAGCAGGCAGGAGGCGCCGGCGGGTAGGGCCGGCGTACTGCCCGGCCGGGTGCGAGCCGTGCACCCCGGGGCGCCCAACTACCCCGCATCGCGGACGGCTTGTCCTCCGCCGCCCCGCCACGTCGCCCACACGCTCAGGGCGGCGGTGAGGACGAGGTAGCCGCAGGCGCACCACGAGGGTGCCGTCGCCGACGGCGAGGAAGGCCGTCCTCAGGAGCGGGTGCGCAACCGGCGACGAGCAGGGTCTGGAGCACGTCCGGGCCCTGCGGTCGCTTTGACGGCCAACGGACGCCGACGAGCGGGAGTTGCTCACCCGCCCGGACGCGGCGGCCTGCTCGGCCGCGTGGCCCGGCCACCGCTGCGTGAACGCGCGCAGGGCGTCACCGTGCGCGATCCGCTCCAGCACCGCCGCGGCGACCTCGCGCGCGGACACCTCCCGCCGGGGACGGCGGCGGCGATGCCGCAGGCCGTCGGCTCCGGCATGGCGTCGGCTGCGCGGGCACGTCGCTCGCCCCACCCGTCAGCGCCCGGACGCGACCGGGCCGGCTGCCGGCCAACACGGCGCGGTTGCGCCGAGGTTCACTCCTTGCGACCCACTCCGCACCACATCGGCCCACTCCCCCGGCCGGATGCCGCCGGAGCCTCGGGCCGCCACTCGGCGAGCGGGACGATCCCCGGCTCCAGCAGTGACGTCCCCTCGAAGAACCGGTCCACCTCACCCCGCGTACGCGGCGTCGCCGCGGCGTGTTCGGCGGCGCGCTCGTTGTACCTGCGCATCGACTCGGCGACCTGCTCCCGCCCGATGTCGGCCGCCGGGTGCGAGACGACGAGGCGGCTGCCGGGCGCGAGCGCCTCGAGGAGGCGCCGGGTGAGTCCGTGCGGGTCCTCGGCGTCCGGCACGTACTGGAGCACCGCGGCGAGCACCAGGGTCACGGGACGGCCGAAGTCGAGTGTGGCGGCGGCGTGTTGGAGGATGCCGTCGACGTCGCGCAGGTCCGCCTCGAGGTAGTCGGTGCGCCCCTGGGGCGCCGAGCGGAGCAGGGCGCGCGCGTGCGCGAGCACGATCGGGTCGTTGTCGACGTAGACGACGCGGCACTCGGGCGCCGCCCGTTGGGCGACCTCGTGCGTGTTGTCGGCCGCCGGGATGCCCGTGCCGATGTCGAGGAACTGCCGGACGCCCGCCTGCACCGACTCCCTCACGGCACGGCCGAGGAAGGCGCGGTTGGCGCGGACGGCGTCGATGATCTCGGGGTTCGCGGAGGCCGCCTGCTCGGCCGCCTCCTGGTCGGCGGGGTAGTTGTCCTTGCCGCCGAGCCACGCGTCGTAGACGCGCGCGGGGTGGGCCTGCGCCGTGTGGAACCCTGCGGGCGGTCCGCCCTTCGTCTCGTCCTCGCTCATACTTCCGTCTCGGGCAGGGGCGGCCACGCCGCCGTCCGGAACCGGCGCCGCACACGCGGCGCAGGCACGACCAACCCCTGCACGGGAGGCGCTTGTTCCGAGTGTGAGCAGTGATTTTCGACAAAAAAACAAGCCCCGGAAGAATTGACATCCGTGGCTCGATCCTGCGTATATTTGGTCCTTCGTGCCTTCATGCGAAAAGGCGCTTGAGAAGTGGACTGCTGAGAACTTACCGCGTCAGGAGTGGAATTGTCAACCGAGGAAATGCGGCGGGAACAGCAATTCATCGACCGGCTCTACGCCAGGCTCGACCAACTGGTCGAGCAGGCCGAGGAGACGGTGCGCAGCTCGCTCGCACAGGTGGGCACGGGAAGGCAGGCGAAGCTGGAGCGGGACGTGAGGGTGGCGGAGCAGTCGGGGCTGCTCCACGCGATGCGCGCGGAAGAGGACGGGCTCTGCTTCGGCCGCCTCGACTTCCGCGACGGCCGCACCCACCACATCGGGCGCATCGGCGTCCGGGAGGACGACTCGTCCCGCACGCCCTTGGTCGTCGACTGGCGCGCCGCCGTGGCGCGCCCCTTCTACCTCGCCACCGGACACTCCCCGATGGGCCTGCGGCGCAGGCGGCACCTGACCACCGAGCGCCGCACCGTCACCGCGCTCCACGACGAGCTGATGGACCTCACCGACCCGACCCGCACGGGACACGAGGGCGAGGACGCCGACGCGGTCCTCCTCGCCGCGCTCGACTCGGCGCGCACCGGGCGGATGCACGACATCGTCCGCACCATCCAGGCCGAGCAGGACGCCATCATCCGCGCGCCCCACCAGGGCACCATGGTCGTCGAGGGCGGCCCCGGCACGGGCAAGACCGCCGTCGCACTCCACCGCGCCGCGTACCTGCTCTACGAGCACCGGGAACTCCTCGCCCGCCGCGCGGTGTTGGTCGTCGGACCCAGCCCCGTGTTCCTCGGCTACATCGGCGACGTGCTCCCGTCGCTCGGCGAGACCGGGGTGCTTTTCGCCACCGTCGGCGAGCTATTCCCCGGCGTCGAGGCGACCGGCACGGACAGCCCGGCAGCCGCCGAGGTCAAGGGCCGCGCCACCATGGCCGAGACGCTGGCGAAGGCGCTCCGGGACCGGCAGACCGTACCCGAGCGGGCGACGGAGATTCCGCACGAGGACTACGGAGCGCTCAGCCTGGAACGCGAGATGGCCGAGGACGCGCGCTGGCGCGCCCGGGAGACCGGCCTGCCCCACAACCTCGCGAGGCCGGTCTTCGCCTTCCACCTCATCGACGCGCTCACCGCGCAGTTGACCGAGCGCATCGGCGAGGACCCGTACGGCGGCCCCAACCTGCTCGGTCCCGACGACATCGCCCAGCTGGGCAAGGAGATCGCCCAGAGTCCCGAGGTCCACGCGGCGATCGACGAGCTGTGGCCGCAGCTCACCCCGCAGGAGTTCGTCGCGGAGTTCCTCGCCGACCCCGTCCACCTCGACGACGCGTCCGCCGCGCTGATCCGGCGGCAGGACGGCCCGTGGACCGAGGCCGACGTGCCCCTCCTCGACGAGGCCGCAGAGCTGCTCGGCGAGGACGACAGCGCGGCGCGCGCCGCGGCCGAAGCGGAGCGCCAGGAGCAGATCGAGTACGCCGAGGGGGTGTTGGAGCTCTCCACCGGCTCGGAGACGTACGAGTTCGAGGACGAGGAGTCCGAGGTGCTCGCGGCGCACGACATCATCGACGCCGAGCGGATGGCGGAGCGCCAGGAGGAGGTCGACCACCGCACCGCCGCCGAGCGGGCGGCGGCGGACCGGACATGGGCCTTCGGACATCTCATCGTCGACGAGGCGCAGGAGCTCTCGGCGATGGCCTGGCGGCTGCTGATGCGGCGCATCCCGACGCGCTCCATGACGCTCGTCGGGGACCCCGTGCAGGCCGCGGAGACGGCGGCGCTCAAGTCCTGGGAGCGCATCCTCGAGCCGTACGTGGGCGACCGCTGGGAACACACGCGGCTGGACGTCAACTACCGGACGCCCGCGGAGATCATGGAGGTGGCCGCCGACTTCCAGCGTGCGCACGACCCGTCGTTCGAACCGCCCGGCTCGGTGCGGTCGACAGGGAGGCGGCCGTGGGCGCGGCACGTCGCGGCGGACGGCCTCACGGCCGCCACGGCGCACGAGGTCGCGGCCGCGGGGACGGGCGGCCGGATCGCGGTCGTCGCCCCGGCGGAGCTGCACACGTCCCTCCTCGCCGAGCTGCCGGACGCGGCGCACGGGGCAGAACCCGACCTCACCCGGGAAGTGGTGCTGCTCGGCGCCAGGCAGGCGAAGGGCCTGGAGTTCGACACGGTCCTCGTCGTCGAACCGGCCGCCTTCGGCGTCAGCGACCTGTACGTCGCGCTCACCCGTGCCACCCAGCACCTCGGGGTCCTCCACACCCGCGAACTCCCCGCGGGGCTCGGGGGACTTGAGGAAGCGGGGGAGCGCTAGGAGGCGTCGGGCCGGGGAAGCGGTGGCGTCGCCGGTGGCCCGTCGGGTGGTCATGGCCTCCGGCAGCCCGCGGCGGAACGAGGTCGCCGATCGCGAGGCGGCGCCCGCGGCGACACCGGCTGCCGGCCCGCCCGGTTCGGCGCTCACCGCCGAGGGCGGACGGTCGCCGGGCGTACGTCGGCTCCTGCGGCAGCGGGGAACGGTGGCTACGATGCTGCGGTGTCCGCACCGTACCCGCAGCCCGTGCGAGTGCAGGGTGTGCCCGCCCGTTGCACGGAGTCGTCTTGAGCCCCCCGCCGCACCGCCGCCCCGAGGCGGAGGCGCCGCGGGCGGATGCCGGGGACCGCTGGGCGACGTGGCAGGTGAGGGCGAAGGTTCTCGGCATCGCCCGGACGCTCACCTCGGCGACGCGGCTCCAGGACGTCCTCACCCTGCTGCGGCGCCCCGACGGCATCGAGCTCTACTACACCGTCAACGAGGGCTCCCGGTTCGCCGCCGGCCTCCACGAGTACCTCACCTCACTCGTCGAGCCCGAGCGAGTGCTCCCCTGGGAGACGGCCGTGGCCATGGACCGCGCGGGCGAGTTCCAACTCTCCGTCGCCTGCACGGTCAACTCCTCGATGCACAGCCTCACCTCGCCGCTCGTGGTGCTGCCGCACGGGGCCGGGTACAACCGCCTCGTCCCGGAGACGACGGGCGACGAGGAGGCGCCCGCCGGCCTCTCCCGCGGTGAACTCCTCCACGCGGGTCGGCTGGTTCCCCACCGCATCGCCCTCTCGCACGAGGAACAGCTCACGCGGCTCGCGCGCTCCTGCCCGGAAGCGCTGCCCCACGCCGTCGACGTCGGCGACCCGTGCTTCGAGCGGATGCTCCGCAGCCTCGAACTGCGCGACCGCTACCGGGCGCAGCTCGGCGCCGTCGACGGCCGCAGGCTCGTCGCCGTCAACAGCACCTGGAGCGCGCATTCGCTCCTCGGCCGGCGCCCGGATCTCCCGCTGCGTCTGCTCGCCTCGCTGCCCGCCGACGAGTTCCGGGTGGCACTCGTGCTGCACCCCAACGTCTGGGCCCACCACGGCAGAGCAGGCGTCCTCGACCAGCTCGCCGAGGCGCTCGACGCCGGCCTCCTCGTCGTGCCGCCGCAGGCAGGCTGGCGTGCCGCCCTCGTGGCGGCCGACTGGATCGTCGGGGACCACGGCTCGACGAGCTTCTACGGCGCCGCGCTCGGCCGCACCACCCTCCTCGCAGCGGACGGACTCGCCGAACTGGACCCGGCCTCACCCACCGCGGACTTCGCCCGGACGGCCCCTCTCCTCGACCCGGACGGCGACCTCCACGCCCAACTCCTCGACGCCGCCGAGCACTTCACGGCCGAGGACCTCCGTTCCGTCACGGACCGCTCCCTGTCGCACCGGGACGACGCGGCCCGGCGCGTCCGCGACCTCCTCTACGCGGAGCTCGCCCCGTACGGTGTGCTGCCCTCGGCCGCACCCCGCCTGCCTCCCGTCGAGGAGCCGGCGCCGCGGCGGGGCCTGGACCCGAGCTGCTTCGCCGTGTACGCGCGCACGGAGCCCGGCGGAGCCGTCGCCGTGCGGCGCCATGCGTACGTGCCGCGACAGGGCCTGGAAGAGTGCGACTTCTACGCGGTCACCGCCGAGGAGACGAGCGGGCACCGGGGGACGGCGCCCGTCTGTGCGCGTGCGCACGCCTCGGCCGAACTCCCCGCGGGCGACTGGCTGGAGGAGCAGGCTGCCGCCTACCCGCTTCTCGACGTCGGCATCGCCGACCTCGGCGAGGGGCTGCACCTGGTGCGGCTGCGCGGCGGGGAGCGGCTGGAGGCGTGGGTGCCCCGGCAACCCGGCGAAGCACGCCCCGCGATCGATCCGTTGCTCCTCGGCTCCGCTCTCTACGCGGTCCTCCTCGAAGCAGCCGCCGAGCTGCCGGAGGAGCTGCCGCCCGGAGAGGGCGAGAGGCGCGTCTTCCGCGCGGACACGCTGGGCGAGGAGATCGTCGTGCGCACCGGGCGCCGTCGGGTCGCGGTGAAGCTGGTGCGGGTCTAGGCGGTCTCGTCCGGGTCGCCGTGGGCCGGAGCCGGATGCCTGCACCGCGGAGCGCCGCGAGGTGGAGGTCTGCGAGCTTCCCCTTTTCGCGGGCACCGGCAGCACGCTCGTGGACGAGGACGAGCGCGGAGTCCGCCCGGTCCGGGACCTCCAGGCGATCGCGTCGATCACCTCGCGGTGATCTCCCACCGGTCACCCCGCTCGGACGGCCGGTCGGGCATCAGGTCGAGGACCCGGGTGGTCGCCACGAGTCGTGGTCCGAAGGTGAGCGCCAGGTGCATCGGGAAGCCTTCTCCCGGCGTACATCCGATGCCGGTCGCGCGGCGTGGGCGGCGGGGGAAGGCTCGGTACACGGCGGGGTCCGGCGGACGGGTGACCGCACGGTCGCAGCGCGCTGGGACGCGGGCGGCGCGCGGGGCGACGCACCCGCGGACGGCGGCAGGCGCCGCTTGCCCTGCACGCGGACGGGGCCCGCGGGGTCCCGTCCGCGTGCGGGTGATGCCGCGAGCGGGGCGCCCGGAGACCGGCGCGCCGGGCCGAGCGGAGACCCGATCCCCGGGCGGGCTCGGGCAGTTCACCGCCCGGCGCCCGCGCGGGGAGCCCGGCGGCGGGCCTAACCGGTCTTCACCCGGTGCTCGCTCTCCGGCTTCGCCTCCGGGTCGTCGGGGCTCACCGAGAAGACCGTGTCACCGGCCGCGACGACAAGGACGTCGGCGGCGAGGGTCACCGAGGACCTCGCTTCCATCTCGCCGGGGTCGGTACCGCCGTCCCTCGCCGGCGTCCTCGTGGTCTGCCAGCGCTTCGCGCCGCTCTCGCCGTCGAAGGCGACCAGCCGGCCGGCCGGATCGGCGAGGTAGACCTCGTCGCGGCGGGCGGCGACCGCGGGGGCGGAGGCGTACTTCAGCGAGGTGGTGGCCTGCCACCGTTGCTCGCCGTCCTCGGCCCCGACGACCACCAACCGGGTCCGGTGATCGGTCAGTTCGCGCGCGAAGTACAGCTTGCCGCCGACGAGGTACGGGGTGGCGCCGGTGCCGATGGCCTTGCTCGGGAGGTGCTGCCGCGCGCGCTCGCCGCTCTGCGGGTCGACACGGACGAGGTCGCCGAACCGGCGGTCCGGCGGGAACCCGTTGCCCTCGGCTGGGAGGAAAAGCAGGTCGCCGTCGTCGATACCGACGGGCAGAGTGTCGTCCGACTCCGCCTCCTCGTGCCGATAGAACCTCCGCAGCTCGGGGTCGCCCTCGCCCTCCCACCGGTACCAGGTGACGCGGTCGCCTTGGAACTCCTCGTCCCGACAGGTGACGAAGGCCCGGTCCGCGACCTTCGTCGGTGCGCACCACTCGTCCTCCGGCGTACTGATCCGCCACCGTTCCTCGCCGGTGCGCGCGTCCCACCCGACGACGTCCCCGCCGGGGGCGGAACGCGCGGTCCAGTCCTCGTAGTCGCCGTCCTCGGGACGGTTGGTGACGCGTGTGGCCTCGTCGCCGACGACGGTGTCGCCGTCGCGCACCGCGGTGGAACGGACGTCGTGGGACCAGCGGGTCCCGCGGGTCTCGGCGTCGAGCGCGCGGACGGTGTGCACGCTGTCGAGCGCGCCCCGCTCCACCTCGCTCTCCTTCATCTCGACGGTGAACGCCAGCCCGTCCCTGCGGGCGAAGTCCGAAGAGCGGTCCGGCTCCGCGGACTTGGGCAGGTGCGCTCCGTCCCTCACCCGCAGCGTCTCGTCCCGGAATCCCGTTCCGTCGCAGTTCAGCCGGGAGGCGGCGGTGCCCCTCGAGGGCTGCGGCGCGGCGTCGTGCTCCCGGCTGGCCGCCGCCGTTCCGGCGACGCAGCGGTTCTCCTCGCCCGCCGGGCCGTCGTCGGCACCGCCGCCGTGGAAGCTCGTCCGCCACGGCTGCCAGCCGGCGGGCTGCTCCGCCTCGGGCGGCTCGGACGGACGCTCCTGGTCCCCGCAGCCGGTGAGGCCGACGACGACCGACAACAGCAGTGGCACCACGGCGAGTTCGCGGACCCGGTGACCGACCGGACGGGACGCGGGCGTGGTCGTGGGCCCCATGGAACCTCCCCGTTGCTCCCCGCGACCCGCACCGAACCGGCGGCGCACCGCCGGCACCGCGTGCCCCCGGGCGCGCGGGGACGTATCGATCCAGCGCTTCCAGCCGAACAGCCGGCTGCTAAGGGGGCGATAAGTCCGGCCGCCCCGGACGCGGCACGCCCGCCGCCACCTTCCTCACGGGGGTACGGAAAGGACCCGGCGCTCGCGCGGGCGGCTTCGGACAGCGTGGTCGCGCGGGCGAGAGGCAGCGCCGCCCGCTAGGAGAAGACCGCAACCTCCACCTCGCCGGGCACCACGTTGCAGGCGTCTTCCTTTGGCCCACACGGTGCCCCGGACGTGACCGCCCGCAGCCGCCGGCGGTCACGCTCGGCGAGTCGGCGCGAGACGACTCCGACGGCCGCTCGGACGGGTGAGGGAGTTGTCCACAACTCGCGGGTTGTCCACAGGAATCAGGCAAGATCCACTTTTTCGCGGTGGTCTTCGTACCGTCCTCGCCATGACCCCTACTACGACGGACCGCGCAGTCCACCACCGCTCCCCTCACGAAACCGCCCGCTCCTCCTCCCGGCCGCGTCCCCTGCACCGCCTCCGCTCAGCCGTGCAGATGCCGGCGTACCGCTTCGGCTCGCTCGCGGCAGACCTCGGCGAGCTCCTCGTCCTCCAACTCCTCCGCGAGCTCCGAGAGCTGCTGCAAGGCCTGCCTCAACTTGGCGTGCTGTGCGAGCCGATCGGCCCACTCCGCTGCCTCGACAGCCAGCCGGACAGCCTCGTCCCACCGCCCAGCCCGCCGTTCGACCTCGGCCCGTACCAACCCGATCCGCGAGCGCATCGGATCGTCGTGCGTGCGCTCCACGTCCCGCAGCGCCTCCCTGAGGAGGGCACCCGCCTCCTCCGCGCGCCCGCCCCCGAGAAGCGCCTGAGCGACGTTGTATCGCTGGACGACCGTGCCGTGGACGTCCCCGGCGCGTCCGTTCGCCGCGAGCGCCAAGGAGAAGCGGTCGGCGGCCTTCTCGTTGTGCCCTTCCGCGAGGGCGAGCAGCCCCTCGGACTCGTGGATCATCGCCGGCAGCACCGGTTCGGCGACGAGGTCGAAGAGCTCCGCGGCGAGGGAGAGTTGCTCAGCCGCCGCCGAGTGGTCGCGCTCGGCGAGGTGCGCGCGAGAGAGTTGGTTGCGGAGCCTCATCTCCGCGTCGGGGCGCCCCTCCCAGCGTGCCGACTCGATGCCGATCCGGTGGGACTCCTTCCACTCTCCCAGGAGGTGCCTCCGGCTGTCGTAGAGAGCCCAGAGCGATTCGCACAGCCGCCAGACGGCGTCGTGGTTCCCGGCCTCGGCCGCCGCGCGCAGCACCGCGAGGAGGTTGGCGCGCTCCCCGTCCAGCCAGTCGAGCGCGCTTGCGCCGTCCTCGAAGAAACGCTCCTCGGGCACCGGGCTGAGCCGGAACCGGTGGCGGAGCGCCGCGAGATCGGCGGCGGCGGCGCGGGTCCGGTAGAAGTCCGTGAAGCGTTCGAGGAGCTGCTCCTGCTCGTGCTGCGGGAGTTCGGCTCTGGCAAGGCCGCGTGCGTGCACGAGGACCAGGTCGTGGAGGCGGTAGCGGGCCCGATCGGCCGGTCCCTCCGCGTCGAGCCTCGTGGCGAGGTGTGTGCCTGCCAGCGAGCGGAGTGCCTGCTCGGGCCCGTCCATTCCCGTGTGCGCGAGGAGGTCGACGGTGAAGGAGGTGCCGGGGAAGGCGCCGAGCGTCCGCAGCGCCTGACGGGCCCCGGGCGGCAACCCGCGGTAAGTGGCGTCGAGCACCCCTGCCAGATCCCCCTCGCCTGCCGCGGCGAAACCGTCCAACCGCCGCCGCTCGTCGGTGAGTTCGTCGAGGAGGAGACGGGCTCCCGCGGCGTCTCCGGCGTCCAGCAAACGCGCCCCCACCGCCCGCAGCGCGAGCGGCAACCCGGCGCACAGGTCCACGAGTCGGCGCCCGGCTCCGCTCCGGATGCCGGTGTCGGCTCCGAGCCAGGTGCTGAGGAGCCGCACCCCGGCCTCGGCCGAGAGCGGGTCGACGGCGAGCTCCTTCGCCCCGTCGATCCGCAGCCTCGGCAGAGCGCGCCTGCTGGTCACGAGTACCGTGCCCGCGCTCGGCAGCAGAGCCCGCACATCAGCGGCCTGCTCCGCGTTGTCCAGGAGGATCACCGGCCTTTTCCCCGCCGTGTGGGTGCGGAAGGCGGCCGTCCTCTCCTGCTCGTCGCCGCTCGCCTCCTCCGGCGTCGCACCGAGGGCACGCAGCCATCCGCCCAGGATCGCCGGCGTATCGACAACGCCCCTGCTCCGTGCGTCGGCCAAGTCGCAGTAGAGCTGCGGACGCGTCCCGTCCAGCTCCTCCGCCCACCTGACGACGAGCTGCGTCTTCCCCACACCGCCCAGCCCCGTGAGCACGACGATCCTCCGCCGCGGTCCGGCACCCGACCCCGCCTCGGCGGGGTCGCCGACCAGCCGGTGCAGCAGTTCCAGTTCGCGGGTCCGATTGACGAATCCGTGCTCAAGAAGGGGGAGTTGCCGCGCGGCGGGGGGATCGTCGCGCGGTGTGGCGAGGGTTACCTGGCCGATCGTGGCCGCCTGCACCACGTTCCTCGCCTGCCCTCCGGAGACGACGTTGCGGTGCCGGGAGCGCCCTCCTCCAGCGGCTTCGTCCTCGCAGGCTTCCACGTGGCTTCCTCCCGTCCAACCGGCGCCCGGTCGCGCCCCCGCATGATGCCCGACCGCCACGCGGAGTGTGAACACGCGCTGCTCGCCGCCGCTCTCGGCTCCCTCGCACGTACCGGCGCGTACCGCCGCGTGCGGTCGCCGGAGCGATGCCGAGGTTCCTCGCCCCGAGAGCAACCGGGCAGTCGCTCGGACCGGTCAAGTCGCCTCCGCCGAGCCGGTATCGGCTGAAGCACCGGCCAGAGGAAGCGACGCCGCGGCGGGCGCCGCCGGAAACGACCGACGCCCCACCACCTGCACGCACGCCTGGAAGCCGTTGCCGGACAGCCCCGGACCACCCCTCGGCAACAACGAGTTGGGACGGCAGGCACGCGCCGCCTCGCGGCCGCGCGAGGCCAGGAACGCGGGGTCCGCCCAAGTCGCCGACGGCAACCACCGCGAAACCCGGACAGCGGTGGTCGGGGGACGGCAGACTGTCTCCACCCAGACGGTGGGTTCCGGCGGCCTGGTGGCCGGGCGCCGGAACCCACTCCTCCTCCGGAGCGCCTCCGCGCCGCGCGGCGAGCGTCGCACAGGACGACTCCCCAGCCCGCGTATACGAGTTGACGCCCGCCCTCGCGCTGCGCGGCGCTCGTCCGGCGCGCCTGTGCATCGATCGAGTGAGGACACAGAACCAAACCGCCGCGCGCGAGTTGATCAGGTCGCTCCGAAGGTGAGAGCTCGCTTCCGAGAAGGGTTAATCATGATCAAGAACGTTCTGGCCACCGCCGCTGCCGCCACGGCGCTCGTGGGCGCCGGCGCACCGCAGGCCCTCGCCATCGGCGACGACGAGGGTCCCACCTCGATCAACGGCAACGGCGCCGCGCAGTCGTACGGCAACCAGGCGACCGAGGGCAACTGGAGCCCGCAGTTCTCGCTCATCCAGGGCTCGCTCAACAAGCCCTGCGTCGGCCTCCCGCTCAAGGGCAACCTCGGCTCCCTCGTCGGCGGCGTCCCCGTCACGGTGCAGGACATCCCGATCCTCTCCTCGTCGCAGAACCAGCAGTGCACGGAGAACTCCACCCAGAACAAGGGCGACGACGCTCTCTCGCACCTCGTCGACGACCTGCCGATCCTCTCCGGCAACGGCTCCGCCGGCCGCTGAAACACACCGCCTCCGAAGGCCCGCAGGGGAGCATCCCTTGCGGGCCTTCGGCATGTTCGCTCCAGTCGGCCGGGTGATGAACTCGGCCGTATGTACGGGGCGTTCGGCCTCCCGGCCTTTTCCCTGCGCCCGGGCAGACCCCTGCGGTTCCCGAAAGTCACCGCGGAGCCGCGGAAATCGCCCAGCCGAGCGAGTTCATAGGGAATTCCGCCTGCATCGTGTCGTGCGGTGGCGGCGATCGTTACGAAGGACGACAGCGGAGTTCGGGTCGCCTCGGCGGCCCGCAGGACACGAAATCCGTCGTCGCGCAAGACGCCGCTGCGGAAAGGACTCATCGTGAAGTACACCAAGGTTGCGACCGTCGCTGCCGGGACCCTCATCGCCCTCGGCACCGCGGCCGCCCCGGCCCTCGCCGACTCGGGCGCCAGCGGCGGTGCCGCCAACTCGCCCGGCGTTCTCTCGGGCAACGTCGTGCAGATCCCGGTCCACGTGCCGATCAACGCCTGCGGCAACACCATCGACGTCGTCGGCGTGCTGAACCCCGCGTTCGGCAACACCTGCGTCAACGGCTGAACGACTCCGCCTCAGCGGACAGCCTGACCCGAACGGCTCCGGAACGCCCTCGTGCGTTCCGGAGCCGTTCGGTTCCACGCCCCAATCCCCGCTGCGAGGGCAGGCGTTGCACCCCTCGCCCACCCGTGCCCCGCCACCTCCGCCGAACAGGAGCAGCACATGCGCAAAGTCCTGAGCCGAAGCATCCTCACCGCGGCCGCCACCACAGGCGCAGTGGCGATCGGCGCCGGATGCGCCCAGGCCGACGCGCACGCCGAAGGGGGCGGCAGCGGCTCATCAGGGGTGCTCTCCGGCAACTCGGTCGAGGTGCCGGTGGACGCCCCCGTCAACGTGTGCGGCAACACCGCCGACGTCGTCGGCCTCGTCAACCCGGCGTTCGGCAACACCTGCACCAACGGCACCCGCCCGCACCCCGCCGCGCCGGACCGCACCGACTCGCCCGCGCCCGGCGGCACTTCGGCGTCCGACGAGCCGCCGAGGAGCGAGCCGCCGAGGAGCGACCCTCCGCCGCCGTCCGACGAGCCGCAGCCGCCGTCCGGCGGCCCCGCCGAACCGTCCCTGCCCGAAAGCATCGCGCCCGAGGAGGTCCCGTCGGCCCGCGAGGGCAACGGGGTCTCCGAGACGCACCCGGCACCGCCCCGCACGCCGCAGGACCAGATCCGCACCAGCAGGGCGGTCCGCGCGGACGTCGAAACGGGCGGCTTCCTCTCCGAGTTCGACTACACACCCCAACGCGCGACCACGCCCCTCTTCGACGAGCGCACGTCCTCCGGCTACTACAGCGGCCGGAGCGAGCTGCCGGCCGAGGGGGAGTTCGGATGGTTCTCCTCCCCCGTCCCGACGGAGCACCCGGCGCAACCGCACCTCGCGAGGACGGGGTCGGACGGTGTCGACGCCGCGACCGCGTCCGCCGCAGCCCTCGGACTCGTCCTCGGCGGCGCCCTCCTCTACCGCCGCCCGCGCGTACGCGGCTGAGCCCGCGCCGTACCGGGCGTCAGCGCACAGTCCGTATCACTCCTTTCGGGTGCCGATGGGCGGAAGAGGAATACACGACGTTTCCCCGGCGGCACGGGCTCGTTGGCCATGAGGACGCCGGACGCGATTGGCAGGCACGGAGCCCGAGCACTCGCACCGTCCGCGGAATTCCCAAGCCGCCGACTCCATTTCAGGAGAAGCATCCTCATGAAGCACAAGAAGACCGCAGCAGCGCTCGCAGGTTCCGTGCTCGCACTCGGTATCGCCGCGCCGGCCGTCGCGGAATCCGCCTCGCAGCCCGAGGCGAACGGCGACGACTCGGTCGCCCGCACCCTCACGGGCCAGCAGGGCGACCTCGGCACCGCGCTCAAGAACACCCTGTCCACCGCAGCCAGCGGCGAGCTCTCCGGTGCCACCCCGCTGGAAGCCCTCACCGGGAACGGCTCGTCCCTCCTCGGCGGCCTGCCCCTCGGCGGCTGATCCCGCGGGAGCGTGCGGAGCCGGCGGCTCCGCACCCCACAGGAATCCGCGGTCCAACGCCCGGATTCCACAAGGAAAAGCGCACGGTATTCACGACGCTTTTCCTTCCCGCGCCGAAAGGCCGGGCAAGTTCAGCGCGGCGCCAGCCGGGTCGCGCGCAATCCGCAGCGACCGCGGACATCAATCAGGTGATGCAGCAAAACCTGTCGTCCCAAGCGCAGTTGTCACGGTGTCACCGCGGTCCTCGTGTTCCTCAGAGAAGGGCAACATCGCAATGATCAAGAAGGTTCTCTCCACCGCCACGGTCGCGGCCTCCGTCATCGGCGCCACCGCCATGGCCGCCTCCCCGGCTCTCGCCATCGGCGACGACCAGGGCCCGCAGTCGGTGAACGGCAACGGCTCGCAGCAGGCCTACGGCAACCAGGAGACCAAGGGCGCCTTCAGCCCGCAGAACTCGCTCGTCCAGGGCTCGCTCAACAAGCCCTGCATCGCCCTGCCCGCGAAGGTCAACGCCGGCTCCCTCGTCGGCCTCGTCCCGGTCACCGTGCAGGACCTCCCGGTCCTCTCCTCGTCGCAGAACCAGCAGTGCGCCGAGAACTCCAGCCAGAACAAGGGCGACGACGCCCTCTCGCACCTCCTCGACGACGTCCCGATCCTCTCGGGCAACGGCTCCGCCGGCCGCTGATCCCGCCGAAGGCAGAGGAGCCCGGGGCCCCGTCCGCGCGAGCGCGGCGGGGCCCCGGGCTCGTCGTCCGCCGGCAGGCGGGCCGCCCCGC
>NZ_AJTQ01000144.1 GCF_000262345.1 Streptomyces xiaopingdaonensis
TGGCCCGCCACGCAGGAACGGGCGGGCCACGCACGGCGGTTCGGCATCGCCCTCAGCCCGCGACCATGTCGGCCACTGCGCCGGTCAGCGGAAGGTCACCGAGCGAGGCGCCGTCGGCGAGCGGGCCCGTGAGGTCCTGGGTGCCCACGGCGGGGAAGTCGGCGACCTTCGTGCCGACGCCGTTGTCGAGGGGGTCGCTCCCGGTACCCGCGAGCGGGTCGAGCTGGAGGCCGAAGACGGGGCCGAGGGCGTGCGTCGTCGCGTCGTCGAGGACCCCGAGGGGCTGGGTCGCCGCCGCGGAGAGTCCCTCGCCCGTGCCGGCGAGGGACTCGGCGGCGGTCTCGCCCTCGGCGGCCGCGGCCGCCGTGCCGGCGCCGCCGACGGCCGCGCCGGCCGCCGAGACGAGGAGGCCGGCCCGGAGCAGAAGGCGGCCCGCGGCCGAACTGCGCGGCCTGCGGTGTGCGTTCATCGTTTTCTCACCACCGTGGAGTGGGGTACATGGCGTGCCGCGACCGCACGGCGGCCGCTTCCTTCTGGTCAACGACGCACCGCCCGCCGCGGAACGCACACGGGACGGCCCGGAGCACTCCAACTCCCGCGCCCCGGACGGCCGGTACGGCGCGCGGCGACACCGACAACCCGAGCGGCGCACGACCGGCCCGCGGCGGTCGTCCTTTCGATGGAGTTGCTCCGCGGCGGTGCCACGCACGGGTGAAGCGCGCGTCGCGGGCGCCCACCCCGCCGCTAGGGTGCCCGCCATGACCTCAACTCAGGCTGGTATGACCGGATTTCGGCCCTCTCTTTTCGGCACCATGTCCGTCCTCGGCTGGACGGGCCCGCACCCGGACGACGGCGAGGACGTCCCCTTCCTCCTCGCCTACTCGCTCGGCGACGGGGAGGAGGGCCCGCAGGGCGGCGCCGAGGCCGCCCGCCAGTTGCTCCGGGAGACGGGGCTGCCGATCGGCGGCGAGGTCCCGGACGCCTCGCACACGCGCAGGCTCCCGATGACGCTGCTGGTGCAGGGCGGTCAGGCGGCCCTCACGATGCCGCACGTGAGCGTCAGGTACCCGGCGCCGACCGAGTGGCTGACGGCGGCGCAGGACAGGGGCGAGGTCTACTTCATGTTCGCCACCCTCCCCTGGCCCGAGGCCCGCCCGGGAGCGGAGGTCACCGAGGAGCAGCTGCGCGGGTTCGTCGACGAGGAGATGATGGCGTCCTCGGCGCACTGCATGCTGCCGGTGAGCGGCCTGCGCAGGTAGCCGACCCCTGCCGCGCGGGCGCGTCGAGGGTCGTTCGAGCCGCGCGCCTCACTCCGTGCGCGCCCCCTCCTCGATCGCCTCCGCGACCTCCGCCGTCCGTTCCGCCTCCTCGGCGGCGAACCGCTCGGCGTCGAGCTTCTCCGCCACCTCCTCGTCCTGGGCCATCAGGAGGTCGAGGTTCTGGTCCCCCAGGTCGAAGACGCCGAGGTCGACGTAGGCGCGCTGGAGCCGTTCGCCCCACAGGCCGATGTCGCGCACGCACGGCACGATGCGGCTGAAGAGGAGCTTCCGGAAGAGCTGCAGGTACTCGGAGTGCTCGCTCAACTCGTCGGCCTCCGCCTCGGGGATACCGAAGTTGGTGAGGACCTCGGCGCCCTTGAGGCGGTCCCGCATGAGGTGGCAGCCTTCGATGACGAACTCCTCGCGCTCGCGGAGTTCGGCATCGCTGAGCTGCCTGTAGTAGTCGCGGAGCGCCATCCTGCCGAAGGCGACGTGGCGGGCCTCGTCCTGCATGACGTAGGCGAGGATCTGCTTCGGCAGCGGCTTGGAAGTGGTGTCCCGCAGCATGCCGAACGCGGCGAGCGCCAGCCCTTCGATGAGGACCTGCATGCCGAGGTAGGGCATGTCCCAGCGGGAATCGCGGAGGGTGTCCCCGAGAAGGGACTGGAGGTTGTCGTTGATCGGGTAGACGAGCCCCACCTTCTCGTGGAGGAAGCGGCCGTAGATCTCGGCGTGCCTCGCCTCGTCCATGGTCTGGGTGGCGGAGTAGAACTTCGCGTCGAGGTCGGGCGCCGACTCGACGATGCGCGCCGCGCACACCATGGCGCCCTGCTCGCCGTGGAGGAACTGGCTGAACTGCCAGGAGCCGTAATGGCGTCTGAGTTCCTGCTTGTCGCGCGCGGACATCCGCTCCCAGTGGCGGCTCCCGTGGAGCGGCAGCGCCTCGTCGGGGATGCCGAGCGGGTCGTACGGATCGACTTCGAGGTCCCAGTCGATCCGCCTGGCGCCGTCCCACTGCTTGTCCTTGCCCTTCTGGTAGAGGGCGAGGAGTCGGTCGCGGCCGTCGTCGTACTCCCAGTTGAAACGGGCCGCGCCGGACGCCTGCACCTGCCAGGTGGGCTCGCCGGGGGCGTGGACGTAGAGATCTCCGGTGGACACTTCGAATCGCCTCGATTCGTCAACTCCCGCGACGCGCAAGCGAGTTGGGAGGAACTCCGCCGTCAGTGACCGGACTCCCGGCAGGCTCACACGCCGGTTACCGCCCGGTCAACAAGCCGTGCGCAAGGGATTGACGGGCTTGCTGACGCGGAGTCTCATAACAGCGAGGCCGTGGGTAACCGACGGTAAGTCGAGTCGAGGGGTGCCGCCATGACCATCGCACCGGAACGGCAGACCGCCGAACACCGCGCCGTGCGGGACGCATTGGGGCTCCTCAAGGACCGCGAGCAGGTGGCGGAGCGCCTCCTCGCCTCGTCGAGGAAGCACTCGTTCGACCCCGACACCGAACTCGACTGGGACGCCCCCTTCGAGGACGGACTCTGGCACTGGCCGCCCGAGCTGGTCTCGCTCTACGACACCCCGCTGTGGCGCCGCATGTCCGAGGAGCAGCGCATCGAGCTCAGCAGGCACGAGGCCGCCTCGCTCGCCTCGCTCGGCATCTGGTTCGAGGTCATCCTCATGCAGCTCCTCGTCCGGCACATCTACGACAAGAAGCTCACGAGCAACCACGTCCGGTACGCGCTCACCGAGATCGCCGACGAGTGCCGCCACTCGATGATGTTCGCGCGCCTGATCAACAAGAGCGGCATCGAGCCCTACCCCGTCACCCGCCTCAACCACAACCTGGCCCGCGTCCTCAAGTCCGTCTCGACGACGCCGGGTTCGTTCACCGCGACGCTCCTCGGCGAGGAGATCCTCGACTGGATGCAGCGGCTCATCTTCCCCGACGAGCGCGTGCAGCCGCTCGTCCGCGGCGTCACCCGCATCCACGTCATCGAAGAGGCGCGGCACGTGCGGTACGCGCGCGAGGAGCTGCGCCGGCAGATGGTCGACTGCCCGCGCTGGGAGCGCCAACTCACCCGTCTCAGCTCGGGCGAGGCGGCCCGCGTCTTCTCCGTCTCCTTCGTCAACCCGCGCGTCTACAGCGACGTCGGCCTCGACCGGGCGGAGGCCGTCGCGCAGGTCAAGGCGAGCGGGCACCGCAGGGAGATCATGCAGCAGGGCGCGAAGCGACTCACCGACTTCCTCGACGAGATAGGCGTACTGCGCGGCACGGGCCGCAGGCTGTGGGTGAGCTCCGGACTGCTGCCCGCCTGACCCCACGCGAGCGCGGGAGTTGTGGATGTCCGGTGGTTCCCCTGTGTGCGTCACCCGTTGGTGTGCGCACCGTCCGGCACTACGCTGCGGCCATGAGCAGCGACGGCACGTCTCCCGCGTACCGGAGACTCGGCGCGGCGCAGCGCCGTGAGCAACTCCTGCGCGCGGCACTCGACCTCTTCGCCGGCCGGCCGCCCGAGGAGGTGTCCGTCGACGGCGTCGCCGAGCACGCCGGAGTCTCCCGACCGCTCGTCTACCGCTACTTCCCCGGCGGCAAGGAGCAGCTCTACGAGGCCGCGCTGCGCAGCGCGGCGGACGAACTGGAGAAGTGCTTCGACGAACCCCGGCAGGGGCCGCTCACCGCGCGGTTGGGACGCAGCCTCCAGCGGTACCTCGGCTTCGTCGAGCGCCACGCCACCGGCTTCGCCGCCCTGCTCCAGGGCGGCAGCGTGGTGGAGACCTCCCGGACCGACGCCATCGTCGACGAGGTACGCCGCAGGGCGGCCGAGCAGATCCTGCTGCACCTGGAGGTCGACGCACCGGGGACGCGGCTGCGGCTGGCCGTGCGCACCTGGATCAGCGCCGTCGAAGCGGCGTCGCTGATCTGGCTCGACGAGCAGAAGCAGCCGCCGCGCGACGAACTGCGCGACTGGCTCCTCGACCACTTCGTCGCGCTGCTCACCGCCACGGCCCTGCGGGACCCGCAGACCGCGGCGGCCGCCGAGCGCGCCCTGGGCCGCGAGATGACCGAGGCATCGGCGAGCCGCCTCCTCGACGAGCTGCTTCCGCGTCTCGTTCCGCAGGCGGAAGGTGCACCCCTGGAGAGCCCGACGGCCGTTACGTGAACCTCGGTTGAGGTACACGGCTACCCTGGCACCATGTCCACTCAACTCTCCTGGCGGGCGAGCGAGGCGACGGTCGGCGAGCTCGCGGCACGCGCCGGGGTCGCCACCTCGGCACTCCGCTTCTACGAGCGCGAAGGGCTGATCAGCAGCCGACGCACCTCGGGCAACCAGCGCAGGTACGGCAGGGAGATGCTGCGCCGCGTCGCCTTCATCCGCGCGGCGCAGAGCCTGGGCATCCCGCTCGCCGCGATCCGCGAGGCACTGGCGCTCCTCCCCGAGGGCCGCACGCCGACGCCGGACGACTGGGCGCGCGTCTCGGAGTGCTGGCGCGAGGACCTCAACGAGCGCATCCGGCTGCTGGAGCAGCTCCGCGACAACCTCACCGACTGCATCGGCTGCGGCTGCCTCTCGCTCACCAAGTGCGGCCTCGTCAACCGCAACGACCAGCTCGGCTCCGAGGGTCCGGGCGCCCGGCAGCTCGCCCACCCCGGCTGCCCCGCGCCGGAGTGACGGGGATGCGCAGCGAGGAGACGGAGTTCCACGGCGGCCCGCTCGACGGCCGCTCCCTCGACGTCGCCACGGGCCCGACGGGCCGCCCGCCGAAGGCGTACCGCGTACCCGTGCCCTCGCCCGAGGGCGAGACCGTGCACCGCTACCGGCTGGAGCCCGGCGCGGTCAACCGCCTCGGCTTGCCGCGGAGTTGGCGGTACGTCTACGAGGGGTGCCAGGCGCGGCGGGAGTCGCCGCTGGACCGGCTGCCGTGGCGGCGCGGTGGTGCGCGAGGGTCCAACTCTCCTTCTGGTACGGACCATTGACAGTATTGGTCTAGTCCGGTTTGCTGCACATGCGGGCGGCCCCGGCCGGTACGCCTCCCCGGCGGCACCCAAGACGCCCGGCCGGCGCCGCCCGACTCCAGCAGGCCGGGCCCGTCCGTCGAGCCCGGCGACACCCCCCACCCGGGAGAGACGACGGAGGAGCGACCCATGCGCGTACGCCCCCGAACCACCCGGCACCGCCCCCGCACCGCACTCCTCACCGGACTCGGCGCGGCCCTCGCACTCGGCGGCCTCCTCGCCGGCACCGCCGCCGCAGCGCCCGACGGAGACACCGCAGAACGGGCTCGTTCCGCAGCGGCGCCGAGCGCCGAACTGCCCGAGCACGCCCTCGTCGGCTACCTGCACACGAGCTTCGCCAACGGCTCCGGCTACACCCGCCTCGCCGACGTCCCCGACAGTTGGGACGTCATCCAACTCGCCTTCGGCGAGCCGACGTCGACGACCTCGGGCGACATCCGCTTCTCGCTCTGCCCCGAGGAGGAGTGCCCCGAGGTGGAGACGGAGGAGGAGTTCAAGGCCGCGGTCGCCGAGAAGCAGGCGGAGGGGAAGAAGGTGCTCCTCTCGATCGGCGGCGAGAAGGGCCAGGTGCAGCTCGCGACCACGGCGGCGCGCGACACGTTCGTCGAGTCCGTCGGCTCCCTCATCGACGAGTACGGACTCGACGGCGTGGACATCGACTTCGAGGGCCACTCCCTCTCGCTCGACGACGGTGACACCGACTTCCGCAACCCCACGACCCCCGTGATCGTCAACCTCATCGACGCGCTCAAGGCCCTCAAGGACCGCTACGGCGACGCCTTCGCGCTGACGATGGCCCCCGAGACCTTCTTCGTCCAACTCGGCCACGAGTACTACGGCTCCGGCGAGTGGGGCGGCCAGGACCCGCGCGCCGGCGCCTACCTCCCCGTGATCCACGCGCTCCGCGACGACCTGACGCTGCTGCACGTCCAGGACTACAACTCGGGTCCGATCCTCGGCCTCGACGGACGCCACCACACCATGGGAAGTGCGGACTTCCACATCGCCATGACCGACATGCTCCTCACCGGCTTCCCCGTCGCGCAGAACGAGGAGAACGTCTTCCCGCCGCTCGACCCCGAACAGGTCGCCATCGGCCTGCCCGCCTCCGCCCAGGCAGGCAACGGGCACACGCCGCCGGCCCAGGTGAACCAGGCGCTCGACTGCCTCACCTCGGGCAACGACTGCGGCGACTACCAGACGCACGGCGAGTGGCCGAACCTGCGCGGCCTGATGGCCTGGTCGATCAACTGGGACCGGTTCAACGACTGGGAGTTCGCCGAGAACTTCGACGCCTACCACGGCCGCTGAGCTCCGGCACCCCGCCCCGCCCCGCCGACCTGCTCCAGCTCGGCGACGACGACCGAGGCGTCGTCGTGGCGCTTGCCCCGGCGGTGGCGCACACCGTCGGGGTCGGCGTCCTCGGCCTCGCGCACCCGGGAGATCACGGCACGCGCTCCCTCCTCGCGTGCGAGGCCGAGGAGTTCGGGCCAACCGCCGAGCCGGAACGTCTCACTCCAGCGGCTCGCACCGTCGCTGAACGCCGCGAGCGTGCGCACCTGCGCGCGAGGGCGGCCGCCCGTCACGGCGTACCCGGCGGCGGACGGATCGGCGGCGGCCGTGTAGAAACCGGTGCCGTCTGCCGCGTTGCGCAACTGCTCGACGGCGGCTGCCTGTTCCCGCCGCAGCTCCTCGCGCGCGGGCGAACCAGGGGGCAGCGCCGTCATCCGGGCGCGGAGCGAGGGGATCGGCTCGGGGAGGCGGCTCAGCCGGTCGTCGAGGACGGCCTCCACCGCTCCCCCGGCGGTTTCGAGGAGGAGGACGGAGTCCGAGAGGACGAGGTGCTCCGTGCGCTCCTCGTCCCACCGCGCGCAGACCACGGTCGCCTGAGGGGTCCGCGGGTGAGAAAGGTCACATGTCCCGCTGTGTCTGGCCGCCGTCCGCTCGATCGCCTCGGCGAGGCAGTCGGCGAGCGTCATGTCGGCGCGTGCTCCCGTCAGTTCGGCGAGGGCTCCGCCCAGGTGCGCGGTGAACCAGGGGACGGAGTGGCGACAGCCGTACTCGCCGCCGGGCGGGGTGACGCCGTCCAGGAGGACGAGCACGCCGCCGTTGCCTGCGGCCGGTGCGGTGGCGAAGACGTGGTCCTCGTTGGGGCGTTGGGGAGAGCCGGGTGCCGTGGCCATCTCGATGCGCATGGACGGAGTCTGCCGGAACGGGCCGCCTGGCAGGCGAGGCGCCGTCAGGAGTCGGCGCGGCGGGCTGACGTGCGCGGATTTCACCCGGGGCCGGATCGGCACCCCGCGTAAGCGGAATCACGCGTACCCCTTGGTCAAGCGGTTCTTGACAGGAATTCAGGCGGGAAGCGGAAGCCGGGTGACAGACCGTCGAGGCATATTGCCATCGTCGACGGCGTATTTCCAACCGATGCCGTACACCCCAGCAGTCGGGCCACTCACGAGAGTTGTTCAGGTGCTGCCTGGTGATGTTCACTCCTTCGGGTGGCCCCGGCGGGGGTTCCGCACCGGTCGCCCCGACGCACTGCGAAGGTCGGGCGTCGGAGACGTCCCAGGTGCTCTCCCGCCGCGCAGCTCTGCCGCGTCGACCCACGCGAGGGTCGCACGCAGCACGGCACCCAGCAGGCCACCCGGGACAAGGCTGAACGAGATTGCGAGCACGGGTGCGGAAGAAGCAGCTTCGGAGGCCGGACACTCCACAGGACCCAGCCGGTTCCGCGCCCGAGGGCCCGCGCAAGCCCCCCGCGGCGGCGCCCCGCCCCAAGCGGGTGCGCAACCGGCTGATCGGCTCCGTGGCGCTCTGCGCGCTCGCGGTGCTCGGCGCGGGCGCTCCGGCGGTCTTCTCCGCCTCCCAGGACGCCACGGAGGCACAGGAGTTGGTCGACAGGGCGGAGACCAACCGCAGGGCCGTCGCCCTGGCGCACTCCCTCGCCGACGAGCGCGACAGCATGGTCGAGTACGTCGCCCGCGTCGCCGCCGGACGGGACAGCAGCGACAGCACGGGCGTCAGCGAGGCCCAACGCGCCCGCGTCGACCGGCAGGGACGCGACCTGCGCGCCGGCGCTCCCCGGGAGGTCCGGCAGGGCATCGACGCGCTCCCCCGCACCCGGCAACGGGCGCTCACGGGGAAGAGCGGCGTCCTCGCCACGCACCAGGCGTACACCGAGACCATCGACGCGCTGCGCGCCATCTCGCTCCAGATCTCCCGCGACCTCCCGGAGCGCGCCAAGGACGCCACCGCGGCGGCCCTCCCCGACCTCGCCGGCGCCGCGGAACAGGCGTCGGCAGAGCGGGGACTGCTCCAGGCGGCGCTCGCGGGACACGGCAGCCAGCCCGCGCTCACCTCCCAGGCGCAGCAGGCGCGCGCACGCGAACGCGCGGCCCTCACCGCCTTCGACGAGACGGCGGGGACGACGGCGCAGGAGACGTACAGCACCACCGTCACCGGTACCGACGTCGCCGTCGCCGAGCGCTACCTCGACCGTCTCACCGGCCGCCCCTACCTCACCGAAGCCGACCGCTCGATGGACCGGGAGCGCATCGGCTCCACCCTCTCCGCGCGGATCGATCGGATGCGCGGCGTGCAGTCCTCGTTCGCGGCGAAGGAGGTCAAGCGCCTTGAGGCGCTCCGTGACGACGACGTCACCGCGCTCCAGTTGAAGGTCGCGCTCTTCGGCGTCTGCCTCCTCCTCGCCGTCGGCGCCGGCGTCACCACGGCGCGCTCGCTCACCCGCCCGCTCTCCGTGCTGACCAGGGGCTCCAAGCGCCTCGTCGACGACCCGCAGAGCCAGGAGCCGATCTCCTACACCGGACGCGACGACGAGTTCGCCACCGTCGTCCGCGCGCTCAACTCCCTGCGTTCCACCGCCGAGCAACTGCACAAGCGGGCGAGCGCGGCGGAGACGGAGAGCGAGCCGCTGCGCGGCTCCGTCGAGGAGCTCACCGCGGAACGGGACGCGCTGCGCACCGAGTACCGGGCGGCGAAGGCCCGCCTGGAGGAGCTCTCGGGCGCCACCCACGGGACCTTCGTCAACCTGGGGATGCGGACGCTCGGCCTGGTGGAGCGCCAACTCGCCGTCATCGAGGGCCTGGAGGCGTCGGAGGCCGACCCGGACCAGCTGCGGCACCTCTTCGCGCTCGACCACCTCGCCACCCGCATGCGCCGGCACAGCGAGAACCTCCTCCTCCTCGCCGGAGCCGAGCACACCGGCGGGCACCACCAGGGCCCCGTGCCGCTCCTCGACGTCCTGCGCGCCGCCGTCAGCGAGATAGAGCGCTACGAGCGCGTCGAACTGGGCTCGCTGCCGCCGCACATCCAGGTGAGCGGCTTCGCGGCCGACGACATCAGCCACCTCGTCGCCGAACTCCTCGACAACGCCAGCGCGTTCTCACCCCCCGAGGTCGAAGTCCGCCTCTCCGGCTGGCTGCTGGAGAACGGCGAGGTGATGCTCTCGGTGCAGGACGAGGGGATCGGCGTCGCCGACGACCGGCTCGCCGAGCTCAACGAGCGGCTCGGCGACCCCGAGTCGCAGGAGCCGCCCGAGCCGGGGACCGAGTCGGCCTCGCCCCCCGGCACCGTCGCAGGCGTGCCCTCGGGCGGCGAGGGCGGCCGGCTCGGCATGGGCCTCTACGTCGTGGCGCGGCTCGCCGCCCGGCACAGGCTCCGGGTCGAGCTGCGGAAGCAGCGCAACGGAGGCATGGCGGCCGTCGTCGTCGTGCCGCACCGCCTGCTGCCCGACCGCCCGGCGCCCGGCGTCGCCCAGCCGCGCGAGCAGCAGGGGACGGCGCTCCCCGGCTCCGCGGCGGAGGCCAACTCCAATGCGCTGCCCTCGCGTCGGGCCGTCCGCACAGGTACGGAACCCGTCGCGGAGGAGGAGCCGGCAGGCGAGGAGACCGCGCCTGCCGCCTCCGACGACGAGCACGAGCGTCCCGATGCCGACACGACGCAGGGGACGGGCGCGGCACCGCTCACCGCACCCGCCCGCACGTCGGACGCGGACGAGGCGACGCACGAGCACGTCGGCGACTCGGCACCCGTGCCGAGCGGTACCCGCGGCGCGGCTGCGGACCCGCCCGCAGCGGACGAGGACGCACGTCCCGACGGCGACCTCGACGCCGGCACCGGCGTCGACGAGCCCGCGACGCCCGGCGCCAACGAGCCGAGCACGGCAGGACAGGGCGAGAACGAGCCGAAGGTGCCGCAGCAGCGGCGCACGGCGAAGGGGTTGCCGAAGCGCACCCCGAAGATCAGTGCTCCGGCGCACGCGCCGGAGGACACCACCCGATCGAGCGGTGCCAACGCCGACGAACTCCGGCGGCGGCTCGGCGGGTTCCAGCGCGGGGCGAAGGAGGGGCTGCGGGCTGCCGAGGCCCAGATCGCCGAAGAGACCGCGGACCGGACGGCGGAAGAGGAAGCAGACCGGCGAGCGGGGGCGCAGGGTGACGGTGGTACTGCCGAGGAGGCTCGCAAGTGAACGCGCCCAGCACGCGCACGGACGGCAGCAGGGAGGCGCGCAATCTGCGCTGGCTGCTGGAGAACCTCGTGGAGGAGGTTCCAGGGATCAGATCCGTGGCGGTCGTCTCCTCGGACGGCCTGCTGCTCCTCTCCTCCGACCCTGGCCAGTCGGCCGCGACCCGCGCGGGGACCGGTAGTGCGGGCCCCAAGGGTTCGAGCGCCGACCTCGCCACGATCGTCTCCGGCGTCGGCTCCCTGACGCTCGGTGCGGCGAAGCTGATGGACGGCGGGAAGATCACCCAGACCATGGTCGCGATGGACCAGGGCTCGCTCTTCGTGATGTCCATCGGCGACGGCTCGCTGCTCGGCGTCTACGCGACGCCCGACAGCGACATGAGCGTCGTCGGCTACCACATGGCGCTCTTCGTCGGCCGCGCAGGCCATGTCCTCACCCCCGAACTCCGCACGGAGCTGCGCACTTCACTGGAGCGTGAGCAGTGACCCCCATGCCTTCCATACCGGGGCCCTCCGACGGAGGGCACACCCGACCGGCCGCCGGCGGCACCGCCTCGGACGGCGGCAGCGGCGAGAAACCGGCGAGACTCCCCGTGCGCGGCGCGCGTTCGGGGAAGGCGAAACGCGTCCGGCCGTACGCGCTCACGGGCGGGCGCACCGAGTACGGCCACGTCCTCCTCGTCGAGACCTTCGTCGCCGCGATCGAGGCGCCGGAGTCCTTCCCCGAGCTCACCTCGGGCGGCCTCCACGAGCGGGTGCTGCCCGAGGCACGCGCCATCGTCGAGCTCTGCCGGCGGATGCGCTCCGTCGCCGAGATCTCGGCGCTGCTCCGGATGCCGCTCGGCGTCGTGCGAGTGCTTCTGAGCGACCTCGCAGACCAGGGCAAGGTCCGCGTCTACGGCACGGGGCACGGTACCGACCGACCCAATCGCGCACTGCTGGAAAGGGTGCTCAGTGGACTTCGCAGGCTCTGACCGTCACGAACGCCTCGAAGAACAGGCGGCCTTCGGGGGCGAGAGCCCCGACGAGGGGACGGCGGACTGGCAGCGCGACCTGAGTCGGGCGCCGATCTCCACCAAGATCGTGGTGGCGGGCGGGTTCGGCGTCGGCAAGACC
>NZ_AJTQ01000145.1 GCF_000262345.1 Streptomyces xiaopingdaonensis
CTGATGACGCAGGCGAGCGAGGGGACAGACGACCTCGGCCCGACGCCGGAGAAGACGACCACCACGGTCGCCATGGACTTCGGCCGCATCACCCTCGCCGACGACCTCGTCCTCTACCTCTTCGGCACGCCGGGCCAGCAACGGTTCTGGTTCATGTGGGACGACCTCGTCAGGGGCGCCATCGGCGCCGTGGTGATGGCGGACACGCGGCGGCTGGAGGACTGCTTCCCCGCGCTCGACTACTTCGAGAGCTGCGGGTTCCCTTACGTCGTCGCCGTCAACCACTTCGAGGGCACCGACCGCTACGAGGCACCCGACGTCCGCGAGGCGCTCTCCGTCCCGCCCGAGGCGCCGATCGTGATCATGGACGCGCGGGAGCGGTCCACCGTCCTCGACTCGCTGCTGGAACTCGTCGGCCACGCGGTGGAGGTCGCTCCCGCGTGACCCCCAGCGGGCGGCGCCGAGGCCCACCGCGGGCCGCACGCCTCGCACCGCTCCTCCCGTACGCCGCGGCCTTACGGTGCCCCGGCCCCGCCTTACCCGGCGGTCCACGGCGCACCCGACGGCCGCCCCGCAGCGGCGAGTTGCGGTTGCGCTGAGCACAGCCGGGGCGGGCCGCCGTACCTCGGCGGTCACGGTCCC
>NZ_AJTQ01000146.1 GCF_000262345.1 Streptomyces xiaopingdaonensis
GCGCCCCGTCAGCCACCCAGCCACAGCAACCCAGAAAGAGATCCGGCATGCGGAAGATACTCATCGTCGGCGCGGGCCAAGCAGGTCTGCAACTCGCCCTCGGCCTCCAGTCGCACGGCTACGAGGTCACCATCATGACCAACCGCACCGCGGACGAGGTGCGCGGCGGCCGGGTGATGTCCACCCAGTGCATGTTCCACGACGCGCTCCAGCACGAGCGGGACCTCGGCCTCAACTTCTGGGAGGACCAGGCGCCGAAGATCGGGGGCCTCGGCGTCTCCGTCGCGGGACCCGACTCCTCACGCCCGGTCAACTGGCTGGGCAGGCTGAAGGACGGCTACGCGCAGTCGGTCGACCAGCGCGTCAAGATGGCCGGCTGGATGGAGACGTTCGCGCAGCGCGGCGGCCAACTCGTGATCCACGGCGCGGCCGTCGGCGACCTCGACTACTTCGCGCGCCGCTACGACCTCGTCCTCGTCGCCGCGGGCAAGGGCGAACTGGTCTCGATGTTCGGCCGGGACGCCGCGCGGTCTCCGTACGACGCCCCCCAGCGCGCGCTCGCCGTCGCCTACGTGCACGGCCTCGGGCCGCGGCCCGAGCATCCGGAGACCGAGGCGGTGCGCTGCAACCTCGTCCCCGGCGTGGGCGAGCTCTTCGTGATGCCGAGCGTCACCAACTCGGGGCGTTGCGACATCCTGTTCTGGGAGGGCATCCCCGGCGGGCCGCTCGACGCCTTCCAGGGCGTCAAGGACCCGTCGGAGCACCTCGCCAAGACCCTCGAACTGATGGAGAAGTTCACGCCCTGGGAGTACGCGCGCGCCACGAACGTGGAGCTCACCGACGCGGGCGGCACCCTCGCGGGCCGGTACGCGCCCACCGTGCGGAACCCGGTCGGACGGCTGCCCGGCGGCGGCCTGACGCTCGGCGTCGCCGACGTCGTCGTCGCCAACGACCCGATCACGGGCCAGGGTTCGAACTCCGCCTCCAAGTGCGCCGCGGTCTACCTCCAGTCGATCCTCGACAACGGCGACAAGCCGTTCGACGAGGCGTGGATGCAGGCGACCTTCGACCGCTACTGGGCGAAGGCGCAGCACGTCACGAAGTGGACCAACGCCATGCTCGCGCCGCCGCCCGAGCACGTCCTCCAGCTCCTCGGCACGGCCAACGAACTCCAGCCGATCGCCGACCGTTTCGCCAACGGGTTCAACGACCCCACCGACTTCGAGGAGTGGTTCTTCGACCCGGAGAAGGCGCAGGCCTATCTCGACGCGCTGACGGCCTGAGCCGCGGGCGGGGAGCAGCCACCGGGACGGGCCGCCCCTCGGCACCCGCCACCGCGACCGAGACGGGACGGCGGGCCGTCCTGGGCGTGCCCGCCGTCCCGCTCGCGTCCTTGGGCGCCTGCCGGGTGAGCAGCCCGCCGGTGCGTCCAAGGGGTTCGGTGTCCGGGCGCGCCACCGTCGTGGGGCAGGGCGCCCGGCCGCTGACCGGGCCTGCGCGGCCGGGAGTTCAGCGTGCGCCGTATCGAGGTGCGGCCTCCTTCCGATTCCCGGCGGCGCTCCCGGACGGGCGGCCGTGCGGGGCTGTGCGCCCGCCGGGGTGCCGGGGCGACCGGTCCCCTGGTCGCCCCGGCATCCGGCGGCGTCGCGGCGCGCGCCGGCGCGACGCCTGGCGGTGGTGCGGGTGGAGCGCGTGCGGTGGAGCCGGGTCGACATGTGAGCGCCTCGGTCGTACGGGCGAGAGAGCGCTCTCACAAGAAGTGCACGTTACGAACGCGTTTGAGACGTGTCAATACAACTTGCAGCAAAGCCCAGTTGGGCTCATGAGTTGAACCTTCACCTGTCGAGAAATGCTCCTTTGAAGGGGTTCCGACGGTCCTACTCCGGGACCGGGCTCCCGACTGCTGAATCCACCCGGCGTCCGGAAGCTCCTTCGTCCGCCCTTGACAGCCCCCTCCGGCGCTTCTAGAAGTGACCCCGGCGAGAGAGCACCCTCATGCGTCGACAGCCGCGCGGCGAAGGGTGGTCCACAACTCCCGTGCCACCGGGCGCAGACGGCGCGCGGGCACGGCCTCACCTGCACCGAGTCGACCGCACGGCGCCGCGGCGCCGTACCAGCAGCGCCGGTCGCGGCACCGCCGCGGCCGTCCGACTCCCCCACGTGACAGGAGAACTCGCCATGGGACGCAGCAACCCCGACGGCAGACCCGCACGCAACGGCGCCACGTGGCGCCCCTCCCGCCGTACCGCCCTCACGGGTCTCGCCGCCGCAGCGCTCACGCCCGTCGTCGCCGGCAGCGCCCTCGGCGCCGCAGGACGCTCCCCCGCCCCGCGCGCCGCCGACCCCGACCTCGGCCCGCACGTCCACATCTTCGACCCCGCCACCCCGGCCTCCGAGATCCAGGCGGCGCTCGACTCGGCCTTCGGCACCCAGGAGCGCAACCAGTTCGGCACCGAGCGGGTGGCCTTCCTCTTCAAGCCGGGCACCTACACCGGTGTCGACGCCAACGTCGGCTTCTACACGCACGTCGCCGGGCTCGGGCTCAGCCCCGACGACGTGGTGCTGGAGGACAGCCACGTCCGCGTCGAGGCCGACTGGTTCGACGGCAACGCCACGCAGAACTTCTGGCGCGCCGCGGAGAACTTCCACCTGGTGCCCCGCGACGGAACCAACCGCTGGGCCGTCTCCCAGGCGGCACCGCTGCGCCGGGTGCACGTCAGCGGCGACATGACGCTCTGGAACGGTTACGACGGCTGGTCGAGCGGCGGGTTCCTCGCCGACAGCCGGGTCGAGGGCGCGGTGGTCTCCGGCAGCCAGCAGCAGTGGCTCACCCGCAACAGCACGCTCGGCGAGTGGGCGGGCTCGGTGTGGAACATGGTCTTCGTCGGCGTCGAGGGCGCCCCGCCGCACCACTTCCCCGACCCCTCGCACACCGTCGTCGACACCGCGCCCGTCCTCCGCGAGAAGCCGTTCCTCCACGTCGACGGGGCGGGCGCCTGGCAGGTCTTCGTGCCGGCGACGCGGACCGACTCCGCCGGCACCTCCTGGTCGGGCGGCGCCGCCGCGGGCGAGTCCCTACCGCTCGAGGACTTCCACATCGCACGGGAGGGCGACACCGCCGCCGACCTCAACGCGGCGCTCGACGCGGGCAAGCACCTGCTCGTCACCCCGGGTGTCTACGAGATCGAGGAGCCGGTACGCCTCACCCGCGACGGCACCGTCGTGCTCGGCATCGGGCTCGCGACCTTCGTGCCGCAGGGCGGGGTCACCGCGCTCACCGTCGGGGACGTCGAGGGCGCCACCGTCGCGGGCATCCTCATCGACGCGGGGACCACCAACTCGGAGACGCTCATGGAGGTCGGCACGGGCAGCGGAGGCGGCAGCGCCTCCCGCCCCACGGCGCTACACGACGTCTTCTTCCGGATCGGCGGCGCGCACGCGGGCAAGGCCACCACCAGCCTCGTCGTCAACAGCCCGCACACGATCGGCGACAACCTCTGGCTCTGGCGGGGCGACCACGGCTCGGGGATCGGCTGGGAGACCAACACGGCGGAGACCGGGCTCGTCGTGGAGGCCGACGACGTCACGATGTACGGCCTCTTCGTCGAGCATTACCAGAAGACCGAGGTGGAGTGGAACGGCGAGCGCGGCCGCACCTACTTCTTCCAGAACGAGTTCCCCTACGACCCGCCGGACCAGTCCTCGTGGTCGGACGGTCGTACCAACGGCTACCCGGCGTACCGCGTCGCCGACGGCGTCACGACCCACGAGGCGTGGGGCCTCGGCAGCTACTGCAACTTCACCGACGACGAGTCCGTCGTCGCCGAGCGGAGCTTCGTGGCGCCGGAAGGGCCCGGCATCGACTTCACCGACATGGTGATCGTCTCGCTCGGCGGCAAGGGCACCATCAACCACGTCATCAACGACCTGGGCGGTCCCGCGGGACCGACGGAGAACGACGGCATCTTCTACCTGACCAGCAACCACTGAGCCCGTCCGCGGCCGGTCCCCGCAGCGGCCCGGCCGCGGGCAGCCGGGCTCAGCCGGCGTCCTCGCCTTCGGCGTTCAACCGGTGGAGCAGCCGCGCCAGTTCGGCGATCTCACCGCGTTCCCAGGAGCCGAGCCTGCGCGCGTACTCGGACCGCCTGACGCGGCGCACCCGCGCCACGCGCGCGCCGCCCTCCTCCGTCAGCTCCAGCAGCGCCGCCCGGCCGTCGAGCGGGTCGGGGCGCCTGCGGACGAGCCCGAGGCGTTCGAGCGCGGCGAGCTGCCTGCTGATCGTCCCCTTGCCGACGCCGAAGTACCAGGCGAGCGCTGTCGCACGCTGCGAGCCCGAGGCCTCGAGCCGGACGAGCAACCCGTAGGCGGCGGGCTCCAGTTCGGGGTGCACCTCTCTCGCCATCTCGGCCGACTCCGAGCGCGCCCGGCGGAGGAAGAACGTCAACTCCCGCTCCAGCGCGTAGTACTCGGGGGCGAACGGCTCGCCGCCCGCTTCCGGTTGCCCCTCGCCCGCCGCACGGCGGACGTCGTCCTCTGCCACCCGTCTCCGCTCCCCTTGTCCGCCGCTCTCCGGCGCCTCCCGCCGGGTCCTCCCCCGGCAGGGGCGCCTTCACCGGCGAAAGTTCCTGTCGAAACCCGCGATTGTCGCAGCTCTGCCCGGAGTTCCACAGGAATAGACCAACGGCGGGGTTTCTGCTCCTTCCCGCCCGGGGTCTACGCGCGTACTTTTGAAAATGACATGCTCGCGCCAGTCGCGTGTCGATGCATCTGCACCTCCATGCACAGCCTTACGCTCCACTGACCCCCCACATCCCCAGATCTCCCCCACCGTCAAGGCATCCCGGAGGCAGACATGTCTGTTCACCGCTTCCTGACGCTCCGCCGCAGACGCGGCGCCGCAACCGGAGCACTCCTCGCAGCGCTCGCACTCGTCCTCGCCCTCCCGGGCTCCGCCACCGCCGCGTCCCAGAGCAACGGCTCCGCCCCGATCAAGCCGGGCGAGGCGTGGCTCGGCGCCGGCGTCCAGATGCACGAGGGCGGTGACGACACCGACGGCCGCGCCCCCAGCACCAGGGCGGCGACCGTCGAGGGCGTCGACGTCAGCAGCCATCAGGGCAACGTCAACTGGAGCGCTCTCTCCAACAGCGGCGTCCAGTGGGCCTACGTGAAGGCGACGGAGAGCACCAACTACAAGAACCCGTACTTCACGCAGCAGTACAACGGCTCGTACAACACGGGCATGATCAGGGGCGCGTACCACTTCGCCGTCCCGAGCAGCTCCAGCGGCGCAGCCCAGGCCACCTACTTCGCCAACAACGGCGGCGGGTGGAGCAAGGACGGCAAGACGCTCCCGGGCGTGCTCGACATCGAGTACAACCCGTACGGCGCCACGTGCTACGGGCTGAGCCAGTCCGCGATGGTCAACTGGATCAAGGACTTCAGCAACACGTACAAGTCGAAGACCGGCCGCGACCCGGTGATCTACACGACCACCGACTGGTGGAAGCAGTGCACGGGGAACAACGGCGGCTTCGGCAACATCAACCCGCTGTGGGTCGCGCGGTACGCGAGCTCGCCCGGCGCCCTGCCGAACGGCTGGGGCTTCCACACCTTCTGGCAGTACACCTCCTCGGGCCCGATCGTCGGCGACCACAACCAGTTCAACGGCGCCTACGACCGGCTCAAGGCGCTCGCCAACGGCTGACGCCCGCACAGCACCACGGGGCGCGTACCGGGCGGAGCTTCCCGCCCGG
>NZ_AJTQ01000147.1 GCF_000262345.1 Streptomyces xiaopingdaonensis
CGCCCCGCTGCGGCACGGGAGGCCCCTGCCGGGCCGCCCGCCGCACCGGCCGCGTCCGTCACGCCGCGACCGGGACCTCGTGCGCCGGCGGGGCCGCCGACTCCGCCGGCGTCAGCGCGAGTTCGAGCACCTGCCTGACCTCGGTCACGGGGTGCACGTCGAGCCCCTCGAGGATCTCCTCGGGAACGTCGTCGAGGTCCGCCTCGTTCCGCTGCGGAATGATCACCGTGGTGACCCCGGCGCGGTGCGCGGCGAGCAGCTTCTGCTTGACACCGCCGATCGGCAGCACCCGCCCCGTGAGGGACACCTCGCCCGTCATCGCCACGTCGGGGCGCACCTGGCGGCCGCTGAGCAGCGAGGCGAGCGCCGTCGTCATCGTGACGCCCGCGCTCGGGCCGTCCTTGGGGACGGCGCCCGCCGGGACGTGGAGGTGGATGCCGCGGTCCTTCAGGTCGCCCACGGGCAGCTCGACCTCGACCCCGCGGGAGCGCAGGTAGGAGAGCGCGATGTGCGCCGACTCCTTCATCACGTCCCCGAGTTGCCCGGTGAGGGTGAGGCCCGACGCGCCCGTCTCGGGATCGGCGAGCGACGCTTCGACGTAGAGGACGTCGCCGCCCGCGCCCGTCACCGCGAGCCCGGTGGCGACACCCGGCACGGCGGTGCGCCGCTCGGCCGGGTCCTGCGCCGACTCGGGGGTGTGGTGCGGCCGCCCGATGAGCTTGCGCAGCTCGTCGACACCGACGCGGTACGGCAGTTCCGCGCGGTCGAGCTCCCGCTCCGCCGCGACCTTGCGGAGCACCCGCGAGACGGCCCGCTCCAGGCTCCGGACGCCGGCCTCCCTCGTGTACTCGGCGGCGAGCTTGCGCAGCGCCGACTCGTCGAAGCCGACCTCGTCCGCGACGAGCCCGGCCTGCTCCAGTTGGCGGGGGAGCAGGTGGTCGCGCGCGATGGTCACCTTCTCGTCCTCCGTGTACCCGTCGAGCTGGACGACCTCCATGCGGTCGAGGAGCGGCTGCGGGATCGCCTCGAGGACGTTCGCCGTCGCGAGGAAGACGACGTCGCTGAGGTCGAGTTCGACCTCCAGGTAGTGGTCGCGGAACGTGTGGTTCTGGGCCGGGTCGAGGACCTCCAGCAGGGCGGAGGAGGGGTCGCCGCGGTAGTCGGCGCCCACCTTGTCGACCTCGTCGAGGAGGACGACGGGGTTCATCGAGCCGGCCTCCTTGACCGCCCGGACGATCCGCCCCGGCAGCGCGCCGACGTAGGTGCGCCGGTGCCCCCTGATCTCGGCCTCGTCCCGCACGCCGCCGAGCGCGACCCGCACGAACTCGCGCCCCATCGCCCGCGCGACGCTCTCGCCGAGGCTCGTCTTCCCGACCCCTGGAGGCCCCACGAGCGCCAGCACCGCACCGCCGCGCCGCCCGCCGACCACGCCCAGCCCGCGCTCCGCGCGGCGCTTGCGGACGGCGAGGTACTCGGTGATGCGCTCCTTGACGTCCTGGAGCCCTGCGTGGTCCGCGTCGAGGACCTCGCGGGCGCCGGGGATGTCGTAGGCGTCCTCGGTGCGGAAGTTCCACGGGAGTTCGAGGACCGTGTCGAGCCAGGTGCGTATCCAACCGCCCTCGGGGGACTGGTCGCTGGCGCGCTCCAGCTTCTCGACCTCCTTGAAGGCGGCCTTGCGCACCTCCTCTGGGAGGTCGGCCGCCTCCACCCGGGCGCGGTAGTCCTCGCCCTCGTCCTCCGGCTCGCCGTTGAGCTCGGCGAGCTCCTTGCGGACGGCGTCGAGCTGGCGGCGGAGGAGGAACTCGCGCTGCTGGCGGTCGACGCCTTCCTGCACGTCCTTGGCGATCGACTCGGCGACGTCCTGCTCCGCGAGGTGCTCACGGAGCGCGGCGACGGCCTGGCGCAGCCGCTCCAGCGGGTCGAGCGTCGTCAGGAGCGTGCGCTTCTGCGCGGCGGTGAGGAACGGCAGG